>NZ_NHRP01000035.1:0-29240 GCF_002165385.1 Acinetobacter sp. WCHA39 | reverse complement strand
GTCCATGATGGTGAAAACCATCATAAACCAGACATTTTTATTGGTGAGAATACAGACACTTTAAATGGTTTCTAACATTTTAGTTTCATATAACGCCCATTATGTTAAATGGAGAGTAATTTTTTATAAATAATTGAATTTTGAAAAACTTTAATTAATTAAATGCTTACTTTCATATTGTGAAATATTCCTCTATTCTCGACTTAATATTTCTTTACCTTTGTAGCAATGAAACCACCTAAAGTTTTTATTAGTTATGCCCATGCAGGAAAACAGTTAGCAGATAATGTTTTAGATTTTTCAAATTATCTTCGATTTAGAGGAATAGATGCAGAAATAGATCAATATGAGGAAGCTCCTCCTCAAGGTTGGCCTTTATGGATGGCATCTCAAGTAGATCAAGCCGATTTTGTTTTAGTTCTGGCAACAAAAACATATTATGAACGAAGCAAGGACTTTGCAGAAAACCCGACTACAGGATTAGGGGCAAAATGGGAAACTTTACATATTCTTCAAAAAGTTTATGAAAATGCTTTCAATAATACTAAATATATTCCAATTTGTTTAGATAGAGAGGACAAGCAATATATATTAGATTCTTTAAAACCATATACTTATTATGATGTGAGTGATACTGGTCAAAAAGACAAACTGGTTAATCGATTGTTAGGGAACAATGAAAGTATTAGGCCTAAATTAGGAGAGCAGACTAAGGATGTAGAGGAATTTTTACCATTAGCGCCTAGAGGTCGAAAACATTTATTTGTTACTAATCTAATAGATTTAGAATTATGGGATAAAGCCACTTGGTGCGGAGTTGCTTTTAGTTTTGCCCAGAACAAGCATCGAGAAGATATACCTATTATTGGTCTAGGTTTTAGAAAACCTAAAATTGGAAAACAAATTTTCGATGATTTAAACCATTCTATTAATAATGATGATTTACAAAACCATATAAGAGTTAGCATCGTTAGAGATATAGATCCTTTAAATCCATACAAATATAGAATGCTTATTGGGCCAAATGAAGAATATTTAAATACAATGCTTGAAAGAGTTGAGGCTGAAAATCCCGACCGCACTATAGATTATACAAATTCTATTTTTGTGGGGATAAGTAGAGTCTTAGAGCTTGATCCACGATCGGGAGAGAACCTTGAAAGATTCATCAAAATTTTAAATAAAAGTAAATTTTTCTATTTAACTAATATGAAAGAAAAATTAGAAAAAGACCTTAATAAGAATTCAGAGTTTTATACAACTCCATTAGCTTTGGACGCTCCTGAAGACTTCATAGATTTTGATAATATTATTCTTAAAAAAGATATTAATATCAAAACATTAATGGAATTAAATAAAGAAAATCCTAAGAGTTTAGACCATGCGGTTCTTAATGCTATTAACACTCGTAAAGTAAAGAAAAGCCAAACTAGAGGAAAAAATCAAGTTGAGAAAAAAGCTGTTGAAAAAAGAAAACGAAAAGCTAGGGAAGTAAAAAAGACTAAAAAATCTACTAAGAAAAAATAAGTAAAATGGAGTGTTAATTTTTCTAAAATTAACATAATGGGCGTTATGTGTAATTATTTATTTTATATAATTCATAAGCTTATAGAAAACTGTTCCTGCGTTCAGCGTACTGGAACGGCTTTTTCATGATTATTCACGTTTCACGTCTGATATTTAATTAATGTTCCACGGTTTTTGTAAGCAGAATCAAAATTTAGAAATTGAATTGTGCTGTCTTGTAAGTAACCAATAAATATATAGAAATACAAAACAAGCAATTTTCATGTGTCCGAATTGACTTCAATCCACCTCACCATTATCCTTAGTCTGCTGACCCACATGGTCAGTCGGTTTTAGCAGACCGTTTCATCTAGCGCATCAGGTTCATATTCTTCCTGAGTATGATGCTTGTGCGAAACCTTCTCGTCCCCCTTTGCGGTAGAATGATCTGACCCCATAAAGTTGGACTGTTAATTAAGCAGTTTTTATAAACTGATTTTTATATTGTACAGGGGATAATCCTTGTAGCTTCACCTTGATTCTCTCATGATTATAATAATGAATGTACTCTCGTATAGTTTTCTCTAATTCATCAATTGATTGAAATTTTTCACCATGAAAGCACTCGGATTTTAATATTCCAAAGAAGCTTTCTATTACAGCATTGTCTAAACAGTTTCCCTTACGAGACATACTTTGAGTTAAACCATGTTGCTTTAATTGCTGCTGATAATGAGCCATTTGATATTGCCAACCTTGATCTGAGTGAAGTATTGGTTTTTCATGTCGCTTAAGTTTAGCTAAAGCATGAATGAGCATATCTTTCACTAACTCATAATTGAGTTTACGTTGGATTCGGAAGGTAATAATTTCCCCATTAAATAAATCTATAATTGGAGATAGATAAAGTTTTTCACCTTTTAAATTAAATTCCGTTACATCAGTTGCCCATTTTTGATTTGGGCGATTTGCTTTAAATTGCCGTTGTAAAACGTTATCAGCTATTGTTCCTACACAGCCACTTTTATATGAACGATATTTTAGTGCTCTGATACGTGACTTCAGCCCCATAGATTTCATGAGGCGATATACACACTTGTGGTTAATCATTATTCCTATACGTTTCAGAGCAAGAGTAATTCTACGATAGCCGTAACATCCTTTATGGGCATGATATATAGACTTAATCTGCTGTTTGAGCTCATTATATTTATCATTAACACGTGCAGCTTTCATGTGATAGAAATAAGTACTACGAGCGATCTTAGCAATATTAAGTAGTAGCTTTAATGGATAAAGTTGCCTTAATTCTGAAATAACTTGAACACTGTCTGCAGTACAAAGTGAATTTAAGTACGTTGCTTCAGTTTTAAGGCTTTTAGCTTTTTTAAAAAGGCAACCTCTGCACGTAAAGCGGTCACTTCATCAATGAGCTCCTGCTGAGATTTATCTTTGTCATCTTTTACAGGTTTGTTTATTTTAGTTTTATCTTGTTTAACCATATTGTTATAAATCCTCGTGGTATTAAACCCGGCAATCCCTTCTTTATGATACTGAGCTAGCCACCTTCTTAAAATTGACGTCCCGCTCAGATTTAACCGTCTTCTAACTTCTCTTACAGGTACCTTATCAAGAAGCATTTGTACAGCCTTGATTTTAAATTCGGAAGAGTAGTAGGTTTTTTTAGTTTTAATATTTAAGCCATCTTCACCTTGTGCCTTATATTTTTCAATCCATAGCCGGACCGTTTGGAGATCTACATTAAATTCTTGTGAAAGGATTTTGTAGCCTTTACTTCCATCTAAATAAGCCTGAATGACTTTTAATTTTAACTCTTTTGAATGCTTTGGAACTGGCATAGGACACACCTCATAAGTTTAAAAAGTCTAACTTATGGGGTTCAGTTCAGAACGGGAGGGGGACGCGTTCGCGCGTGCTGGTACTAGATGACCAGTCTGCTAACCCCTTTTCGTTCTACCACCATAATCGATTAGCAGTGATTTGGTAGAGCTTCTATTACATCTAGGAGTCAACCATGACGATTCAAACTTTCCTCTATCTGTACTGATATCTAATTTATTTAACTGATTTCACTCCAACGTTTAATCGGTGCTTTGGCGTTTCTTATTTATTCACGAACAGCTTCCTGTTCTGTGTATGTACGCCTATAGATTTAAAAACGATCCATACAGAAAAAAATATAGGGGAGCTTTAATGAAAATTAAATCATTCAGCATTCTTGGAATCATCATTGCACAAACATTAACAGGCTGTTCATCCGAGACCAAAGACCGCAAAGCCTACATTGAACATTGTATGTATCCCAATAAGGCGATCAAGATGGCTGTCGATACAGAAGCATCCTGTGGATGCCGCTATGACACTATTCGTGAGGCTTATGGCAAACCCTTCTTTAATAAGCCGATTGAGACTGAAGAAGACCAAAAGAAAATGGACTTTGCCAGAGGTTATACCGTTGGCAAGTGTAGTGGGGTGTAATAAAAATGCGAATTAATCAACTCCTTTGTATTTTGATACCCCTTCTTATTATTGGATGTTCTTCTGAACAGGAGAAGGTTTGTCAGGAAGAAGCCGATGTGGCTGAAACAGTGATGGACATGCGCCTGAAACAAAGCAATATGGCAAATGCCATGGTATTGCTGGCTGGAAATAATGAAGCACTTCGGGAGCAACTTAGACCGATTCTCCATGATGCCTTTGAATATGACCGTGGTGGTACAGCAACCTTTGACAGAACCAAACAAATGTTTAGAGATAAATACTACCAGCAATGTATGGACAGACCAGCACCTTGATGTGAATTGCTAAGCATAGAGGGGACAGGGGGAAAGATGAAAAAAATCATGATGCTGGCAACCATTGCCATATTAACAGTCGGTTGTGAAAAGAAACCAGAAGCAGCACAAGCACAGAATACCGCAGTTCAAACTGAACAAGTCAAGCCGAAGGAACAAACTGATAAGCTGACTGAGAAAGAACTACAGGATTTAGAGTCCTTAGAAAAATCGCCAAGTGAAGAAACAGCCAGTCTAGCAGGCTATTATCTTAGTAACTTGGAGGTGACACCTGTACAGGAAATACGAGAATTCATTACCAAAGGTTGGGATGAATGGGAAACCCTGAATCGACAAGAAGCGGAGAAGGACGTCCAACAAGCACCCTCTGACCAAAGTGATGCAACGATGCAGTATCGTATTGAAGTGAAGAATCAGGTCTTTGGTTCCAGTGTGGTTGAAACAGCCTACCTGAATCTGATTTCACTCTCAGACAGTATTGAGATGGATAAACTGATCGTGAATAGAGGAAATTGCAGAGCTGATTACCGTAGTGGAGCTAATCCGATTACCTATGGCAACTCTATGCGATTCTTCTTGAATTGTGATCCACGTAATATCAGAGAAGTGACTGCGGTACTCAAGGACGGTCGTCAGATTGTAATGTCGCCACAATAACCACATGAGCCATAAATACTTAAAGCCTGATTGAAAAAAATTGTAGTTATATAACATTAAGATGAATCAACATACAGAATGAACTGACTCACTGAATCGTTTCATTCACATCAACATTAATCTCATCAAAGACTGCTGGATTTCATTCCTTTAACAAGGAGTGAGGTCCAGCAGTCTTTTTGTTTATAAGGACACAATTATGGCGCACTTAGTCGAAACAATGGCATTCACTGGACAAACCCCTTGGCATGGCTTGGGCAATGAACTGACTCCAAATCAGTCCATCGAGGTCTGGGCACAACAGGCAGGCATGGACTGGCGAATAGAATCTTCAGATGTCAGTTACATGGCACTGAATGAAAAGGGACAAAGCATCATTATGCCTTTTGAGGAACAACGAGTACTTTACCGTTCTGATACGCATGCACCTTTATCTGTAGTGAGTCAGCGCTTTCAGGAAGTGCAACCGATGGAAATTCTACACTTCTACAAAGACTTGACTGAACAATCAGGCTTTGAACTAGAAACAGCAGGGGTACTTAAAGGCGGTAAGAAATTCTGGGCATTGGCACGGACAGGACAAACATCTGCCTTAAAAGGTAAAGATGTCAGTAATGGCTATATTCTTTTAGCAACCGCCTGTGATGGCACATTGGCGACTACCGCCCAGTTCACCAGTATTCGAGTGGTCTGCAACAACACTTTAGCGATTGCTCTCAAAGGACAAAATACCAGTGCAGGCGTAGTGAAAGTACCACACAGTACCAAGTTCAATGCGGAACGGATCAAACATCAACTTGGTATTTCAGTCCGTGCATGGGATGAGCACATGTATGAAATGAAGCAATTGAGTCAGCGTAAAGTGACTCAACAAGAAGCGGCAGCCTACTTTGATGCGGTGTTTAACAACACTAACTTGAGTACAGCGGAACAGGATGAAAGCATTATTCAGTTCTACCGAAATGCAGCCATGCCAAATCAAGGCATCACCTCAGTAAGTAAAGCCGACAATAAAACTGAACCGAATGGACGCGCCATGTCGAAAGCCATGACCATGTTTAACGGACATGGGCGTGGGGCAGAACTGAGTTCAGCCAAAGACACGGCGTATGGTTTATTGTGTTCAATCACTGAGTTTTGCGACCATGAACGTCGAGCAATGAGTACGGATCATCGACTCGATTCAGCATGGTTTGGTGCAGGAGCAGCAATCAAGCAACGAGGTTTGGAACAGGCCTTAAGAATGATTGCCTAAATTCAGTTTCAGTTAAGTCTTCTACATTAGCCTAAGCAGACGGTAATACCGTACAAGCACAGTAACACCTTTAGCCACATTTCCAGATGTGGCTTTTTTTATGCCCAAAATTCAGCTTTTACGATTTTACTCTTACAGGAATAGTTGCAATGAATAGTCATACTCAAATTCAAAATACCTTAAATCATCCACCGCTACAACCGTATTCACCAAACCTGAATCCACCCACCCAAAACTCACCGACTCAACAGCTTGAGGTGAGAACTCGAACTAAAAGTGACCGACTAAACAAACAACCACGAAAAACCAAAGCACCCACAGCTAAACGCCTTGCCAACACCAAACAGCTCAATTACCAACAATGGCTAGAAGTCCGAAAGCAGGGCATTGGCAGTAGTGATGCCGCTACAGCATGTGGTTTAAATCCCTATATGTCGATGCTGGAATTGTGGATGATCAAGACAGGTCGCATGCAACAAAACATCGAGGATGAAAGTGCTGGTTATGCACCGTTGTACTGGGGCAAACAGCTAGAACCCTTGGTGGCGGAATACTACAGCATGCACACCAATCACAAAGTCCGTCGAGTTAATGCAGTCTTACAACACCCCGATGAAGACAAGCATTTTATGTTGGCAAACCTTGACTATGCCGTGGTGGGCAGTGACGAAGTTCAAATCTTGGAGTGTAAAACGGTAGGGGAATATGGCTCAAAACTATGGCGAGATGGTGTACCACTGTATGTACTGTGCCAAGTTCAACATCAACTTGCTGTGACAGGTAAACAGGCAGCACATATCTGTGCCTTAATCTGTGGACATGAAACTAAAATCTATAAAGTGACACGCAACGAAACTGTGATCCAGCACATTATTAATGCGGAACGTCACTTCTGGCAATGTGTGGAATCAGGTATTCCACCCAGTGTCGATGCTTCTGACTCGGCAGCTAAAGCCTTGCAACAGCTTTATCCAGAACAGATTCCATTAACAGTGGAAGACCTGACTCAACATGAACAAGCCAACTACCTATTTAACCAATTATTAGAGGAACGACATAAAGTTGAACAACACCAACAGTATTTTGATGAGCTGAAACATCAACTACAAATGCTGATGAAAGACGCTGAGCGAGCTGTATTTACAGGTGGCTCTGTCACTTGGAAGAAATCGCAGGATTCCATCAGCCTAGACAGTAAATCCTTACTAAAACAGCATCCTGAATATCTACAGCAGTTTCCACAGACCAAAGTGGGAACACGGCGCTTTCAGATTTATCCCAATGGTGGATAAGGCAGCTACACATATCCAGCATTTATTTCTTCAACAAACGTATCAAATCAACCAACACTAAAACCAACCGATCCCATGCCCCAACAGGTATGGGATTTTTTATGCCCAGAATTTATTTACCCAAATTTAAACATCACTATAGAGGACATCACCATGATTAAAGGCTTAGCAATTACACCACCTGTTTTAGGGCGTATCAGTATTGGCAAGATCGTCGAAAAGAATGGTAAACGACTCCCCGAAAAAGATGACCAATTTACCATTACCAGCCAAATTCAAAACAAAGAAGGCTGGGTCAAACATCCACTGGATGAGCAACTACGTGCCAAAGCACCCAATCAGAACCAAAAGCTGAGAAGTATTCCAGTCCGTATGATCTTTAATGACCCTGAGCTGAATCTACGAGCGGAGTACAGCCTATTTGATCGACAAACTGGACGCTTAATATGTTCAGGTAATGGAGAAACCTGTCAGCGACTCGGACAGAATGGCATTGAACAACATCCATGCCCATCCCCTGATTTATGCCCATTGGCACAAGGTGGGCTGTGCAAACCCTACGGACGGTTGTATGTGAATTTAGATGAATCGGATGAGTTTGGCACCTTCATCTTTAGAACCACTGGTTTTAATAGTATTCGAACATTGGCAGCACGGCTTCGTTACTATCATGCGGCATCGGGTGACTTGCTTTCATGTTTACCATTGCAACTAATGCTAAGAGGCAAGAGTACCACTCAAAGCTACCGTACCCCGATCTACTACGTGGATTTAACCTTAAGGGATGGCACAAACCTGAAAGATGCGATTAGTTCAGCCAATCAGATCGATGAACAAAGCAAGGCAGTAGGATTTTATCAGGAGGCGTTGGACCATGTGGCACGGCAGGGTTATGGCAATGCCAGCTTTGAGGTGGGAGGTGAAGAGGGGCTGGATATTGTTGAGGAATTTTATACAGATGAATCAAGACCAGAACAGTCTCAACAAACACATGACCTGAGCCATGTGCAGGATATTCAGAAAGGCTTGCAGCAGTCGGTGCAGGCTTTGAATTGAAATGAATTTAATTAGAAAAGAGTACTCGTACTCTTTTTTTTTGCAGATTTTAGTCTATAGATAAGAAGATATTCACTTCTAGAATATCTAAGAGATGGATTTACTTTAATAACGCTTTTTAGTATTTTGTTAGCAAATCAGAAGTATGTCCATCGTTATGCGTTCAAGTAGGTTGTCTAAGCTTATACTCGCATTTATCCTGTTCTTGTTTACGATAACAATTACGGGAGTTCATGCGTGGGCACCTGTTTTACTTGAAAATATTGAACACCAACATGAATTAAGTATTGTTGTGGAAGATGATGCATCTAGTCATTGGTCTTTGCAGCACTCAAAGGATTCTCCCAGAAGTACTGCTGATCATGAGGCAGAAGTACATAGTTGGAAGAATTTTGATGAGCCAATCTACCATCACTCGGTGAAGCCTATTTCTTCTGATAGTGATCTAAGCATAGACCCTGTGTTTATTCTAAGTTTTATCACTGCTCTTATTTTTCTGTTCTTAAAGTTATCTGAACATCAGATTCGGGTATTTGACTTTAGAAAAAGAATATTTATTTTACGTAATTCTTATACCTATACAAAAGCTCTTATTGTTCTAAGAAATTGATTTTTCTATACAAAAAATAATTCTTCATTTTTTTGTATAGGTAAAGTCATGTCTAAAATTTATCAGCTATTTCTTAGCTGTGGTTTTGTAGTAACGGCAGCAAACGCATTTGCGGAAACGAATTATGCTGAACTACAAAAGCAGGTTATCGCAAGTGATGCTGTACTCAATAGCTTACAGCAGTCCGAGCAAGCTTATGAAATCAATCAAAAGTTTGCTGGTAGATTAAATAATCCGACTTTCAATGTTGAGTTGGATAATCTCGGTAATTCCAAATTGAAGGATTTGGATGGTCCAACAACCTTGTTGGGACTGTCACAAGAGGTTCCTCTCAGTAATAAACTTTCCTTGAGAAAACAGATTGCGAGTTTTCAAGGTGATCGTAATCAGTTCGACATAGCAAAGCGTCAGGCTGAACTCAAAGCAGATTTAAGAATCTGCATGGCGAACTGGTATGTGGCAACTCAACGTGCTGAAATTTACTCATCAGAAAGCAAGTTGAATGCAAGACAAGCCAATGTTCTTTCGGAAAGGCTCAAGTTTGGGCGAGTCATTCCTTCGGATGCTCAGCTCAGTGCAGCACTTTCATCTGAATCAAAACTACGTTATCAAAATGAAGTGAAAAAGGGGCAGTTTCAGAAGAATCTGTGCTCTAAGTTCACATCAAATCTACCAAGTAACGCTTTAGAAGTTCCTCTAAGTTTTAATTTCACAGACAAAATTAGTTTGGCTGAGCAAGAAGCGATTCTGAGTTCAAAATTGAAAAAGACACAATTTGAACTCGCCCGTAAAGAAGCAATACCTGATATCACTTTGGGTATTGGAGTCAAAAACTATCAAGAAACCAATGACAAGGTTTTCCAAGTTTCAACCTCAATACCACTCAATATCTTCAATCGAAATAAAGGCAATATTGCGATTGCCCAAGCGGAACAGATGAAAGCTGAAACGCAGTCCGTATGGGTTAGCCGTAATTCTAAAATTGAACTGGAAAACAAGTCCATTGAGGTTTCTAACTTAATCGATGTGATCCATCAATATGATCAAACCGTTTTGCCCGCAACCAATGAAAGTCTTCGCATTGCAGAGATGGGATACCAAGCAGGGAAAAACTCGTTACTTGAGTTCAATAGCATTAAGCAAATTTGGTTAGACAAACATCTTGCTCGATTCGATTTGTGGTTGGCTTTGCAGACAGAAATTGCAGAAGTCGAGCGCAACTACATTACTCATTTAGATCAAGAATAAGGGCAAGAATATGAATAAACCAACCAATACTTTAATGGCTACGGGCATTATTGCCTTGCTTGTCGTGTTATGTGCTGTGGCATGGTACAAGACAGGTCAAAAGACTCAGTCTTCTTCAGCACATGGGGAAGCAACAGAAGTAAAAGTTGCAGTAGCAGGTGACGAGAAAGGACCTCATGGTGGACGTTTATATCGTGATGGCGATTTCTCAGCGGAAGTGAAAATCTTTGAGCAGGGCGTAGAACCACATCTCCGTGTTTATGGGTATTTCAAAGATAAACCGCTTAAACCTGAAGCGTTAACGGCAAATGTCTACATCAAACGTTTGGATGCAGAGCAAAATATTCAATTTAAACCAGAGAGTGATTACTTGATCGGTAATGAAATTGTCTATGAACCACATTCATTTTTGATGATTGTCAATGTTGATTATCAAGGTAAAAAACATACGTGGAAATGGGACACCAAAGAAGGTCGTGTCACCATGTTGGACAGTAGTATCAAGAGCAGCGGTTTAGAGCTTTTAAAAGTTGAATCCATGATGTTTGAAAATGCTTTAGAGTTAAAAGGAGAATTGAAGTTCCCTGATAATTTTGAAAGTTTTATCACACCGAAAGCAAGTGGAACACTCATCAAAACATATCGCACGATTGGCGATAAAGTAAGTCAAGGTGATTTATTAGCTACAGTACAAAGCCAAGACTTGATCCGCTTAAATGCTGAGCGTTCTATTGCAGTGGATAATTTGCAATTTGCACGTAAAAAAATGGAGCAAGAGCGAACGCTATTTCAAAAACGAGTATCGCCTGAAATTGACTACATTAATGCAAAGCGTGAATTTGATGATGCTCAGATTCGTGCAAATGAATTGAACAATTTAATCAGCTCTTATGGTGGCTCAAGCAACGGTACAACTGAGGTTCGGGCTGCGATGTCTGGCACAGTATTACAAGTGCTGGGGGCTGTTGGATCAAACGTTACACCAGCTACACCATTATTTAAAATAGCCAATACATCTCAATTACTTGCAGTAGTCAACGTTCCTGCGGATAAGCTGAATATAATTAACCCGAATGCTAAGGTGACTGTAAAACCTCAAATTCAATCGGGCACAGAAGAAGCATTGGGGACGATCAAATACATCAGTGATGTCATTGATCCAAAAACACGTACTGCTCAAGTCTTTGTTGAAGTTGCCAACCAATTTAAATGGCGTTCAGGTCAATTGATCACCGCACATATTTTTGAAAATCAAAGTTTGAAGCCGATGGTGGTTCGTGAAGATGCTTTACAAAACTTCCGTGATTGGGATGTGGTGTTCATTCGTGTAGGCAATGATTTTGAAGCACGTCCATTAGAGTTGGGTGAAAAATATAACGGGTTTGTTGAAGTTAAGTCAGGCTTAAAAGCAGGTCAGGTTTATGCGGCAGGCAATTCTTATTTATTAAAAGCAGAGCTAGGTAAATCTGGCGCTACTCATGATCATTAAGGGGTAGCAGCATGTTTGACCAAATTGTTAAGCTTTCGATTAAGAATCGTTGGCTTGTACTGATCGTCTTCTTATTCGTAGGTGCATTGGGTGTTTATAACTATTTTAAACTACCTATTGATGCTGTTCCTGATATCACAAATGTACAAGTCCAAATCAACAGTGAAGCACAAGGCTTGTCTCCTATGGAGATGGAGTCACAAGTCACTTACCCGATTGAAACAGCTTTGGCAGGTATCCCTAATCTTGAATATACACGTTCTGTGTCGAGATACGGTTTATCTCAGGTCACGGCGATATTTAAGGAGGGGACGGACATCTATTTTGCCCGTCAAATTGTCAATGAAAAATTGCAAGGCGTGACACCAACATTGCCAAGCGGCATATCGACTTCAATGGGTCCTGTTTCCACAGGGCTTGGCGAAATCTTCATGTATACCGTTGAGAATGCCAAGAATAGTCTAAACCCACTTTCACCCACTGAATTAAGAACCTTGCAAGATTGGGTCATTAAACCTCAGCTTCGAAATGTTGAGGGTGTGAATGAAATCAATACCATTGGTGGTTATCTTAAACAATTTGTTGTTCAACCTGATTATGCTTATTTGCGTAGCATAGGGTTGGATCAGAAAGCTATTTTAGAGGCGATCTCTAAGAACAGCATGAACAAAGGTTCAGGGTACATTGAAAAAAATGGTGAGCAGTATTTAATCCGTTCTGATTCTCAAATTAACTCGATTGAACAAATCCAAAATATTCCGATCACGTCGAGTAATGGTTATATCCTCAGATTGAAAGATGTTGCCAAAATATCGATTGGTCATGAATTACGGACAGGTGCTGCGACCAAAGATGGGCAAGAAATTGTACTGGGTACGGCATTCATGCTTATTGGCGAAAACTCTCGAAATGTTGCTCATGCTGTAGATCAAAAGCTACAACAGGTTCAAAAGTCGCTACCTGAAGGTGTTGAAGCTAAAGCAGTTTACAACCGAACAACTTTAGTTGATGCAACGATTCAAACAGTGAAGAAGAATTTACTTGAAGGTGCAATTCTGGTCATTGTGGTGCTTTTCATATTCTTAGGTCATTTCCGTGCAGCTCTGATTACTGCGATGGTGATTCCGTTATCCATGTTGATGACAATCACAGGCATGGTCAACCAAAAGATCAGTGCCAATTTAATGAGTTTAGGTGCACTCGATTTCGGAATTATTGTTGATGGTGCTGTGGTTATTGTCGAGGCATCTCTCGCTAAATTAGCCATGAAGCAAAAAGAGTTAGGACGTATTCTGACTCAAAAAGAACGCTTTACGACTGTATTTGAAGCAACAAAGGAATCTCGAAAAGCGATTCTTTATGGTCAATTGATCATTATTTTGGTTTATCTACCAGTGATGACTTTGACTGGTGTTGAAGGCAAGATGTTTACACCAATGGCTGCAACGGTTGTTATGGCTTTAGTTGGCGCAATGATTCTTTCAATTACCTTTGTCCCTGCAATGGTGGCATTAGTTACTACAGGTGAAATTAAAGAAGAAGGGTCAAAAATTGTTCATTTTGTTAAGAAGTTTTATAGCCCAATTTTAGATTGGTCTTTAAATCACAGATATCTACTGATCGCCTTTGTCTCAATATTTTTTATATTCAGTGCAAGCCTTTCAACTCGTTTAGGTTCAGAATTTATACCTTCTTTAGATGAGGGGGATGTGGCATTACATGCTTTGCGTATCCCAGGTACTTCATTAACTCAAGCCGTTGAAATGCAATACACGCTTGAAAAAGAAATTGTGAAAATTCCTGAAGTTCAGACCATGTTTGCCAAAGTTGGAACAGCAGAAATCGCCACTGACCCAGTTCCACCCAATGTGGCTGATAACTTTGTCATGTTGAAGCCACGTAGCGAGTGGCCAAATCCAAAGAAACCAAAAGCGGAAGTCGTTGCAGATATTGAACGAGTAGCTAAAGGTGTTTATGGAAATAATTACGAGTTCACTCAGCCGATTCAAATGCGCTTTAACGAACTTATTTCAGGTGTCCGTACCGATGTTGCTGTGAAAATATATGGTGATGATCTAGGTCAACTACTTGAATCAGCAAACGCTGCCGCTAAAATTTTAGAGGGAGTGAATGGTACTGCTGACTTGAAAGTTGAACAGATGACGGGTTTACCCATGGTATCTGTCGAGCTGAAAAAAGACATGATTGCCAACTATGGGCTTGATGCTGAGGATGTACAGCAACAGGTTTCTAGCCTCATCACTGGTGAGACAGCAGGTAAGGTATTTGAAGGTGATCGAAAGTTCGATATTGTTGTTCGAATGGATCAAAACTCTGTCACAGACTTAGAAAAACTCTATCAAGTTCCTGTGAATCTGCCTGATGGTTCAAGTGTACTTTTATCAGAATTGATCGAGTTAAAAAATGTTCAAGGACCAAACCAAATTTCTCGTGAGAATGGTAAGCGTCGTATCGTCATCACAGCAAATGTCCGTGGTACAGATATTGGTAGTTACATTGCAGAAGCACAATCTAAGCTGAATGCAGATTTTAAATTACCAGAAGGCTACTGGCTGACTTGGGGTGGTACATTTGAACAAATGGAGTCTGCATCGAATCGACTCATGGTTGTTGTTCCAATTGCTTTAATTCTGATCTTTGCCATGATCTACATGGCTTTAGGTAATGTTAGAAACAGTGTCTTGGTATTCACAGGCGTACCATTTGCATTAACAGGTGGTGTGATCGCTTTAGCTTTACGGGATATTCCATTCTCAATTTCTGCTGCCGTCGGCTTTATCGCATTGTCAGGTGTGGCTGTGCTGAATGGCTTAGTTCTTGTTTCTGCCATTCAAAGGCTTCGAATGCAAGGGGAAAGTGTCGTTGATGCGGTGAGACATGGTGCAATGGAACGACTGCGCCCTGTTTTGATTACAGCTTTAGTGGCTTCTTTAGGCTTTATTCCAATGGCTTTAAACGTAGGTATTGGTTCTGAAGTTCAACGTCCAATTGCAACTGTCGTTATTGGTGGGATTATTTCATCAACCTTACTGACTTTGATTATTTTGCCGACCTTATATGTGTGGTTTAACCAAGGTCGGTCAAGAAAATCAAACGATGCCGCTGAACAGGTTGTTTAGAGGCATCTTTAATGACAAATATATTGCGAGATAAACAAAGCAAATTTGTGATGATGTGGCTAGTCTGCATGATCAGTCTCGCTTTATGTTTGCACTTTAATGAGCATGTAACTGAAAATGAATTTCAGAGACACGTTTCAATTGACGCAATTCATTCTCATCATCATGAGGTCAGCCAACAACATTCACATGGTCATCAGGATAACTACTATGAACATTTTGTTGGTTATGACGTACTTAAATCGATTGCTTTAGCTCATCTATTAAAGGGGATATCGATTCTAGATTGGTGTAAAGAATATGTTTTTTTGATGATAAGCCGTATTTTTAAACCGCCCAAAAAGTGAATGGATTTTCAATTCATTTTAAATTTTGGAGTTTGATATACATGCAAATTATTGATTCACACATTGTGAAATTAAGTGCTTACATAAAGCGATTACTTACTTTATTCATTACATTGGCAAGTCCTACACTTTTTGCTCATGGCGTAGCAGAAGGTGATAAGGGCTACATTCAAGAAATTTATGGCGTTCATGTGATTCCATTCATCTATTTGGGTGCGAAGCATATGGTCACTGGATATGACCATTTATTATTTCTTGTTGGCATTATCTTCTTTTTATATCGAATGAAAGATATCGGCTTGTACGTCAGCCTATTTGCACTTGGGCATTCGATTACCATGCTCGTGGGTGTTTATTACAATATCTCGATAAATGCTTACATCATTGATGCAATCATTGGTTTTTCAATTGTTTATAAGGCTCTTGATAATTTGGGGGCTTATCAGCGTTGGTTTGGTTTTCAACCAAACATGAAAGTAGCGACTTTAATTTTTGGTCTGATTCATGGTTTTGGACTCGCAGTAAAAATTCAGGAATATGAGGTTCCAAGTGATGGACTGTTGGCAAATTTAATCTCATTCAATATTGGGGTTGAATTAGGTCAGTTTATGGCTCTGTGCATCATCTTGTTATTGATGACGTTTTGGAGAAAGACACCATATTTCTTTAAAACAGCCTATCAAAGCAATGTTTTCCTCATGTTCCTCGGTTTTTTACTTGTTGGCTATCAACTTACTGGCTTCATTACTCAATAAGGATCTAAATTATGTATAACGCTGAAATTCCAAAAGATATCGAATTACCTTCATCAAGAAAGTTAATTAAATCAACAGCGATAGCTGCCGTTAGTGCTGTGGTCGTGTTGGTTACCTGTGTCATGCCTGCGGAGTATGCGATTGATCCGACGGGTATAGGTAAAGTGCTTGGCTTAACGAAAATGGGTGAAATCAAACAATCACTCGCTCAAGAATCAGTGAATGGTCTCAATGCTCAACAGGTAGTGAATAGTGTTGAAGAAATGTCAGTAGAAACTCCGACTCAAATGGCAATTGATACTGTTCAGATGACCATGCCTGCGATTAATAAAGAGAGCATTAGTATTGAGTTAAAACCTGGGCAGGCAACAGAGGTAAAACTAACGATGCCACAAAGTGCAAGTGTCAACTTTGATTGGAAAGCTGTAGGAGGTGGTCTTAACTATGATACTCATGGTGATCCCGTAAATGCCTCTAAAGGGTTCTATCATGGCTATGGAAAAGGCAAGAATGAGACAACTCAACAAGGTGTCTTAAAAGCAGCTTTTGATGGTAAACATGGTTGGTTCTGGCGTAACCGTACAGAAAATCCAGTGACTGTAACTCTACTTGTAGAAGGACAGTTTAGTGAAATGAAGAAAGTCTTTTAAGCTTTAATCAATCTCCTTGGAATAGTCTTCCAAGGAGATTTAATCGTTATAGATGTCAGATTCTAAAAAGGAATCCATAAAATGCTAGAAGTACTAAAAAATACCACATATCGGCATTTGTTCTTGGCCCAAGTGATTGCACTCATTGGAACAGGGTTAATCACGATCGCCCTAGCTTTACAGGCATACGATATTGCCAAGGGAGAAGCTGCTCAAGTTCTTGGTATTGCTTTGGCAATTAAGATGATTGCTTATATCGGTGTAGCACCTATAGCATCAGCATTTGCAGAGCGATTACCAAGAAAACAGGTATTGGTTGGATTGGATATTATCCGAGCATTAACAGCTTTGTGCCTACCATTTGTGACACAAATCTGGCAAATCTATATTCTCATTTTTATTCTGCAATCTGCATCTGCTGCATTTACGCCAACATTTCAGGCAATGATTCCAGATGTTCTGCCTGAAGAAAAAGACTATACCAATGCTTTGTCATTGTCTCGATTAGCCTATGATTTAGAAAACATTATCAGCCCAATGTTGGCAGGCTTTCTACTTACTCTGATGAGTTATCACAATCTGTTCTTAGGAACAGTATTAGGTTTTATCGGTTCTGCTTTGTTTGTGGTAAGTGCAAAATTACCAGTCGCCAAAGTGCCTGAGTTTAGAGGTGTTTATAGCCGTATCAAGCAGGGAGCTAAAATTTATTTTAATACGCCAAGACTTAAGGCGTTGCTTGCTTTAAATCTAGCCATTGCTTCGGCGAGTGCTGTTGTGATTGTAAATACTGTTGTATTGGTTCAATCGACATTTAAACTTACCGAAAACGCAACGACATGGGCATTTGGTCTTTTTGGACTTGGGTCAATGTTATCTGCTTTTGTTTTGCCAAAGCTCTTGGATAAATTTCCTGATCGCTCTGTTATGTTGACGGGAACTACAATTCTTGTCATTGGATTATTCAGTGGTTCTTTGATTGCATCTTATAATGGTTTGTTAGCACTTTGGTTTGTCCTTGGTATTGGATATTCGGTTTCACAAACACCTACAGGTCGCTTGATTCGCAAGTCTGCATCAAGTGAGAATAGAACGTCATTGTTTGCTGCCCAATTTGCTTTCTCTCATGCTTGTTGGTTGATCACTTATCCATTGGTTGGATGGTTAAGCACCAACATCGGAACTTTACAGACTTTTATTCCTATGGCAGTTATTGCCGTTGTTGCTCTCATTCTCGCATTACGCTTATGGACAACTAAAGATGATGGTGTTTTGGTACATAGCCATGATGATTTACCCGCAGACCATGAACATGTGATTCAGCATCAAATCAATGGTGTGCATGTGCATGAATATGTGATTGATGACTACCATCAAAAATGGCCTAAATAATTCTTTTCGACTAATGGCTTAGAAGTACATCGTTTGTTTGTTGTACAATTTCAAACTTGTTTTATCATTCAATAAAAAAGGGAAACAATATGAAAAAACTAATCTTGGTATGTTTAATGGGGCTTGCGGTAACAAATGCTTTTGCTCATTCAGGTGGTACTGATTCTTCAGGCTGCCATACGAATAGCAAGACAGGGGATCGTCACTGCCACTAATGGTATAAAAAAAGGAAGCTAAGCTTCCTTTTTTATTAAAAACTAAAAATTTATGCACCAATATACAAAATCAAGCCACAGAATGCAGAAGCAAAAATGACATACATGACTTTGACTTCAAAATGGAACAAGGCAATAAATGCTGCAATCGCAATAATCATTGCTTCATAATTGAATGGATGATTGAAGCCATTTGGCCATAAAATGTGATAACTGAAGAAAAGTGCAAGATTTAAAATTACACCAACAACAGCAGCCGTGATTGCCGTCAGAGGTGCAGTAAATTTTAATTCATTGTGAGTTGATTCAATCACTGGAGCACCAGCAAGAATAAAAATGAAAGAAAATAGAAAAGTAAACCAAGTCACAATCACAGCACCCAATGCCCCTGCTAAGAACAGATGTTCATTACCCAATAGAGCATGATTAAAGCCACCTAGAAATCCTACAAAGGCAACAACCATGATTAGAGGACCTGGGGTACTTTCTCCAAGGGCTAAACCATCGATCATTTGTGTTGGACTCAACCAACTATAAAAATTAACGGCACCTTGATAAACATAAGGTAATACCGCATAAGCACCACCGAATGTGAGCAGTGCAGCTTTAGTAAAGAACCAAGCCATTTGTGTATAGGCATGATCCCAACCAAGCGTTAGAGCCAAACTGATAATTGGGATAAACCATAGAATTGCACCGATAAATAATATTTTCCCTAAGTGCTTCCAGCTAAATATGGCATGTTCAGGGGTTGGTGTATCATCATCAATTAATGCAGGACCATAATCTTTTTTAGCTTGTTGGTGTGAGCCACCACCTGTAAAAACGCTTGGATATTTTTTACTTGCCAAATATCCAATGATCGCAGCCGTTAGAACGATTAAGGGGAATGGTAGGTTAAAAAAGAATATAGCGATGAATGCAAGTGCAGCGATTGCCCATAAAAACTTATTCTTTAATGATCGGCTACCAATCCGATAGGTCGCATGAAAAACGATCGCAACAACAGCAGGTTTAATTCCATAAAAAAGCCCTGCAATAATAGGAACATCACCAAATTTTACATAAACCCATGACAGACCAATCAGGATAAATAGAGAGGGTAATACAAATAGAATTCCTGCAACTAATCCACCAACGGTTCTATGCATCAACCAGCCGATATAGGTTGCTAATTGTTGTGCTTCAGGCCCAGGCAGTAACATGCAGTAGTTGAGAGCATGTAAAAAACGTTTTTCAGAAATCCAGCGTTTTTGTTCAACGAGTTCTTGGTGCATAACAGCGATTTGCCCCGCTGGTCCACCAAAACTAATAAACCCCAATTTAAGCCAAAACAGAAATGCTTGCCAAAATGAAATAGGCTGTATTTCTTGCTCTGACTTGATAACAAGTTCTTGTTCCATGATTATTCTCTTGAGAGGTTGGCATATAAGCCATCAAAAATATGATTGGATAATTCAAATAGCTGGTCATCATTACTAATTTGACTGCGAATACCTTGGATAACTTTTTCAATACCTAATGCTTCAGGAGGTTCAATCCCCCCGATATCAAGGTAATGGACAATTTCAGCGATTTTCTTTAATGCAGGTGTTTCTAAATTAAAACTATGTAAAAGAACCTCGAAAGTCACCCAATGATTGATGTGGCTGAAAGTTGCACCATCAAAATCGAATCCTAATGCTTCTTGTGGGCAGTCACTCGGTGTTTCTAACCAAATGAATGTTGGTGAAGTATCAATAAATGTCTTGATTAACCACGCAGAAGCTAGACGATCAATCCAAGGTCTTTTGCGAGTTGCCCAAATTCTGTTTTGATAATTCGTTTTATCTAGAGGTTGAATATGGGCTTGTATTGCTTGAGGTTCATTCACTTCACCAAGACGTGCAATTGAAAGTTCTAAAGAGGAAAGCTCATTTAAAACCTGTGCTTGAGTCTCATCAGGGTAATAGTCAATTTCTACGAGTGCATCGATACTTTTTCTCAGTTTACGAACTTGCTTGAGCAACTCTTTCTTTTCATCTTTAGTTTGTCGATCTCTTAACTCAGAGAGTTGTTTATAGATAGTGTCGTATTCTTCTTTGCGACTGAAACAAGGTGCTAATTCAAGGTTTATAGGCTGGTCTGCGTGAAATACATAAGCAGTCCCTTGTTCTGAGATAACATCATTAGCAATAGGATCAAACTTTTCACTATGGGAAATAGGGAGTAAGTAGACCCCATCTCTTAGAATTGCTGCACCACTTGCTTTGAGAGATCGCCAGACTCTCATCCGAGTAGTTGTGTTCTGCGTAGGCAGTGAGGATATGAGCAAGGATATTTTCATGTAATATACTCAACTTATTTGTTTAATATATTACATTTAAAAATTAAAAGGACAAATACAAAGAAGTGATTTCTTATATCAAAAACAATACTAAGATGAAGGTGATAAAGAGAAATATATATCTACACAATTTTTAACGCTTAAAATTTTGATCTAGTTTTAGTGTTGAACGGATAACGGATTATTTGTGGATAACTTGAGACATATCAACAATCAATAAATATACTTGCTAAATTTGTTATAATTGTCCTAATTGAGGATTTCTACTCTATTCTTTACTACCAAATTCTAAGCAGTGTTGAAAGAATTGTTTTTAGCGATAGATATATTTTAGGTTTTTAGACCTGTTAATGCAGGATACGAGTAACAGCTAAAATGAAATACCAACCACCGTATAAGATTAGTTCTAAAATTATTCATTTAATCTCGCAGATTAGTGAAGCTTTAGGACGTTTGACGGTACTTGTACAGATTCAAGATGAACTGAAACTTAGAAAAGCCAATCGAATCAGAACGATTCAAGGTTCACTTGCGATTGAGGGAAATACCCTCAGTGAAGAACAGATCACAGCAATTTTAAATGGTAAACCTGTTATTGCCCCACCTAAAGAAATTCAAGAAGTACGTAACGCCATTAAAGCCTATGAACAGTTTCAGCAATGGCAGCCAGCTCGTGAGCAAGATTTATTAAAGGCTCACCAAGTTTTAATGGCTGGATTGATTGATGAGGTTGGACAGTACCGTCAAGGTGGTGTTGGCGTGATGTCTGGTGATCAAGTTGTCCATTTGGCTCCGCCAGCAAGCCAAGTTGTACGCTTAATGAATGATTTATTGCAATGGTTAGAACAAAGTGATGAACATCCGCTAATAACCAGTTCCGTATTTCATTATGAATTTGAATTTATCCATCCCTTTGCTGATGGTAATGGTCGGATGGGACGACTTTGGCAAACTTTAATCCTCACCAAGTGGAATCCAATTTTTGCCAATATTCCCGTTGAAAGTCTGATTTATCAAAATCAAAAAGCTTATTACGATGCTTTACAGGCAAGTACAGATCAGACTGATTCTGCACCCTTTATAGAATTTATTTTACAGATGATTTTTGATGCCATTCAGAGTTCATCAACCACCGATCAAGTCACCGTACATGATACCGATCAAGCTACCGTACAAGATGGCGATCATGTTCAACGTCTTGTTTCTGTCATGGGGCAAAAAGAGTATAGTTTGATAGAACTGATGACCTTACTGGGTTTGTCTCATCGTCCGACATTTCAGCAGAATTATCTTAATCCAGCGATAGAAGTAGGGTTGATTGAACGCACTATTCCAGACAAACCAAAAAGTCCGAAGCAAAGATATAGATTGAGTTTATAAAACTAGGTGGCTCAATAGGTACCCCAATAAGTGGCTCAATACCAAATGAGCTACCAAATTGAGTAAAAAATAATCAAGTAAAATAAGAATAATAGGTACTTGAAATTGGACAAAATATGGACGTTATTTGCGTCTATTTTACGCCTAAAAAATTAAATTTTTTCGATAAGTTGTTGATTTAAATTATAAAGAAAATTTCACTTGTCCAATCCATCATGGGTGCAACACTGATTCGTGGTGTCTGAGTTTTTTCAATATTCATAAAAAATCATGCCTTTATTCAGTGTTAAACAACCTAATAAAATGATTGAGCGGATTGGAAAATAGACTATTTATGACAAATAGTGGGAAATAAACTTAAAGTAAGAATTCATCACTGATGTATGTCCAAACATTTTCGGCAAAGCGCAACCGATTGATCTGATCGAACAGACGCTATGACTAAATATTTGGATACATTGAGCGTGAGCATCAAACAACGAAACTCTTCTAGCTTGATTAAGAGATTTCCAATTGCGCGCAATACTACCACAAATATTTAATCTATACATTTCGGACGGTATTGATGCTGCACACTCGTTGGGGTTTTCTTTAAATGCTATTTAGCATCGTTCAGGTGTTAACTCATTGGAATGACTTTAATTCTGTTCATTGTGTCTACAGTGGGCGTATTCTCTATTTTCATCTATTTAATAAGAGTTAATTGGGTTTAAGTTCGTGTTTTGAGATTACTGTCTCAAATTTTAATGTCTTGGTGTATAGAAGCCGAACTAGATTACGTGAATGTCTAGAAAATAAATGGTTACTTAAGGGGGATTGCGCATGCTAACTTGCCGACAAGCAACACAATTAATTTCCGAGAAACAGGATAGACCACTTCAGTTTATAGAGCAGAGCAATCTAAAATTACATTTATTTGCTTGTCGTTCTTGTCGCCGTTATGGCAAACAAATCAAAACACTTCGTCAGCTTTCAAAAGCATTGAGCAAATACGAGGGTTAAATGTTATTAAGTATTTGGATTTTAGCTTTAAATCATAAGACTGAAATTTAAAAGATAAAAAATACCAACTATCTGAATAATTGGTATTAGATGCTTTAATTTGAAAATAGATTGTTAATGTAACGTACTTTGATGAGCAAGCTCAATTTGGTTCAGGATATGATGGCTCATATTCTTCGCCATTTCTTCTTTCGCATAGAAAACTTCACCAATATTTTCATCGCGAATAACAGTAGCCTCTTCCTTGCTTTCAGCACAGATCAAGACCTGAATCTCAGGATTCAATTGCTTTGCAATATCGACAATACGATGAATGTCTAAAATATCCATAGGGGAAATAACCAATAAGCGAGCATGCTGAATATGGGCTTGTATGAGTACATAAGGTTCAGTCGCTTCACCGCTTACGGCAGCCATTCCTTGGGCACGCAGTTTTTCAACAATCTCACGATTTTCCTCAGCAATCACGACCTTGATATTCTGTTGCATCAGGTTTTCACTAATGCGGCGTCCTACGCCACCATAGCCAATGATCACCACCTGATCGCGTAAATAAGCTTGATCAACTTCATCTGGAAGCATGGCAAGCGGGTCGCCACTGCGTTCTAATAAGCGAGCTAAATGTGAGCGTTCTCGTATCCAGCGTTGAGCGGGTTCAATCGCTGAAAATACAAATGAATTTAAAGTTATTGAAAATAACGCACCAGCAAGAATCAAGTTTTGTGCATCTGGGGTGAGTAGACCAAGTGACAAGCCCAATGTTGCTAAAATGAATGAAAACTCCCCAATTTGTGCCAAACTAGCGCC
Source organism: Acinetobacter sp. WCHA39 (assembly GCF_002165385.1). NCBI lineage: Bacteria > Pseudomonadati > Pseudomonadota > Gammaproteobacteria > Moraxellales > Moraxellaceae > Acinetobacter > Acinetobacter sp. WCHA39. The sequence continues at coordinate 5,300 of NZ_NHRP01000035.1, read as the reverse complement.
TACAGTGAGAGCTGTATTAATTGGGTAGCGGAAGAATAAAACTAAAGCCATTGCTGCTAAAGTCTTACCAATCATGATAATGGCAACGACAACTAAAATATGTAAAGGTTGTTCAATTAAAATTTTTGGGTCGAATAACATTCCCACTGAAACAAAAAATAAGATCGCAAAGATTTCACGCAATGAAAGTGTCTCTTCTTCTGCTCTATGGCTGAAATCGGATTCTTTTACGACCATGCCAGCAAAGAAAGCACCTAATGCCATTGAGACACCAAAGATCGCATAAGAACCATAAGCAATCGAAACGGCAGCAGCAACGACGGTAAGTGTAAATAATTCACGAGAACCTAAACGAGCAACCAATTGCATAATTTTAGGGATTAAGCGCTTCCCAATAATCAGCATGAAGGCGATAAAACCTGTTACTTTGAGTAATGTTAGACCGATGGTGATCCAAATATTTTGAGATGTATCCGTTCCAGCTAATGGGTGTCCACCAAGTAGAACAGCTGTTGCAGGTAATAAAACTAAGACCAAGACCATAACAAGATCTTCAACCAAAAGCCAACCCACTGCAATTTTGCCATTGACAGAATCGAGTAAACCACGATCACTCAGTGCTTTGAGTAATACTACGGTACTTGCACACGATAAACTTAAACCAAAAATCAGTGCAGAACCAAAACTCCAGCCCCAAAACATAGATACAGCGGCACCTAAGAGTGTTGCTACAGCGATTTGTAAAATCGCACCGGGCAGGGCGATACGACGAACAAGTAATAAATCATTGAGGGAAAAATGCATCCCTACGCCAAACATTAAGAACATTACCCCGATTTCGGCAAGTTGATTGGCGAGATGTATATCTGCCACGATACCTGGGGTGTTAGGGCTTATAATAATACCTGCTACCAAATAACCAATTAATGGTGGTAGACCTAAACGTGCGGCAATATAGCCAAAAATAAGTGCTATACCGAAACCGACGGCAAGTAATATAATTAAATCAACATCATGAGGCATTGAAACTCCTTAATCATTGCGGTTAAGGTACAAATAATTCAGCATAAAACATGCCAAGAAAACAGCGAATAAATTGTAACAAGTAAAATCGGATTTGTTGATGAAAATTTTTTTATTTATCAAAAAAAATTATGAAATAGTGATTCATTTTATTTTAGCCAAAACATTTTTTTTAGCAAAAAAAACGACTTCAATTGAAGTCGTTTTTTTAAGAAAACTAAAATTATTTAATTTTAGCTTCTTTGAAGATTACGTGTTGACGGATTTTTGGATCAAATTTTTTGATTTCCATTTTTTCCGGCATAGTACGTTTGTTCTTAGTAGTGGTATAGAAATAACCTGTACCAGCTGTAGAAACGAGGCGGATTTTATCACGCATTGTTCAGACTCCTTAGATCTTTTGACCTTGAGCACGGAGATCAGCAACAACTTTCTCAATACCCAATTTATCAATAATACGCATACCTTTAGTGGTTAAACGAAGACGTACAAAACGCTTTTCGCTTTCTAACCAAAAACGGTGGTGGTGCAGGTTCGGCTCGAACCGGCGTTTGGTTTTGTTGTTTGCGTGCGATACGTTGTTACCAACGATAGGACGCTTGCCGGTAACTTGGCAAACCTTAGACATGGTGAACTCCATTGCTAGTTTATATAGCACCGTTTCGTGCAACTAGCCATTCAAGTAAACGGATGAAATCATTCAAGGGGCGTTTTATACCAAAAATACGATTAAAAGACAAGCGAATTTGGTAAAAACAGGACATGATCTAGTGTGATAGATCATGCCTTGATCAGCTTAACGGAATAGTGTTTTCAAAAGCAGTTTATGCGTTGGTTTGTTGTACGGCGGCAGAATGAATTTTAAACTATAAAGTTTAGGGTTAACAGGGTTAGACATCACTGAACGTTCGTTAGAGAAGCTGAAGAAGCCTTCTTTACCATGATATTTGCCCATACCCGATGCACCTATACCACCAAATGGTAGATCATCTTGCGCTACATGAGTGAGGGTTTGGTTAATACCAAAATGTCCAGAATGGGTACGTTCTGCAACATAATCAGCACGAGCCATATCAATATCAAAATAGTAGAATGCGAGTGGACGTGGTCGACTATTGATAAATTGAAGTGCATCTTCAATATGTTCATATTCTAGAATAGGAAGAATTGGACCAAAGATCTCATTCTTCATAATTTCCATTTCTGTGGTTACACCTGTGAGTAACGTTGGTGCAATTTTACGAACTTCAGTTAAAGATTCTTTCTTGTTGTTTAACTCGACGATCGTCGCACCTTGATCACGTGCATCTTCTAAATAGCCTTGAAGACGATTGTATTGTTTGTCATTTACAATTGACGTGTAATCTTTATTGTCTCGTAGCGTTGGGTACATCGTATTCACAAAGTCGTTATAGTGCTTGGTGAATTCTGCCGTTTTGCCTTTAGGTAGGAACATGTAATCAGGTGCAACGCAAGTTTGACCTGCATTCCAAAGTTTACCTACCGCAATACGTTGTGCCACATCACGAATATTCATTGCCGAATGTACAAGAGCAGGCGATTTTCCACCTAGCTCTAAAATCACAGGGACTAAGTTCTGTGATGCTGCTGCCATCACGGTTTTACCGACAGACGTTGAACCTGTGAAAATTAATTTATCAAATGCTAAATGACTAAAGGCATCTGAAATCGCGCCACCACCATTGATAACACTCACAAGTTCCTGAGGAAATACTTCTGCAAGTGCATTTTCCAATACAGCACCAAACTGAGAAGATGCACTCGAAATCTTGATCATTGCATGATTGCCTGCAGCGATTGCGCAGATCAATGGGCCAACTGAAAGTAATAATGGATAGTTCCATGGTGCAATAATACCAATCACACCTAATGGTTGATATTGTACCCAGCCTTTTGCAGGTTGGTGTAACATACTGATATGGCGCTTAGAGGGTTTCATCCACTCAGTTAAGTTCTTGCTATAGTATTTGATATGTTCTAAACATGTTAGAACTTCGCCAATTTTGGTTTCCATAATGGCACGATTGCCATAATCTTGACTAATTGCGTTAGCAAATTGATCTTGATATTTTACCAAGATATTTTTAAGTCTAGCTAAGCGTTCAATACGTTCTTTGGCGCTTGGCACAGGATGGCGTTGGTAAGCTGCTTTTTGCTGTTCAAGCAAATCATGTAGCCGTTTCACATCAACATGAGGTGTCATAGCGGTTGTTTTTGTTTGACTGTTCATAGGAGTGGACCAAAAGAAAGCTTATTATTTTTTAATTTTTAGAGTAAATACTCTAAATTGTCAAGTCGCTTTATAGGTTTGTTTTATAACCTATTGATAATGTTATAGATGGTTAAACTCAATGTCGCACGCTAAACCGAATAAAACAAAAGATAGAATTCTGCATATCAGTTTACAGTTGTTTAATGAGCGTGGAGAGCGTTCGGTCACAACCAATCATATTGCTGCTGAACTCGGAATTAGCCCAGGCAATCTGTACTATCACTTCCGTAATAAACAGGAAATTATTAAAGAATTGGCGCAGCAATATCAGGCTGAAACTTTGGAAATGCTGGCATTACCAACAGATCGACCTTTAAATGCCAATGATAAAATCAGTTATTTCCAAGTTTTGAGTAATCAGTTGTGGGCTTATCGCTTTATTCACCGTGATGTCTATCATCTTGTTGAAAATAATGAAGACTTCAGAAAAATCTATCCTCGTTTTGCAGGGCAGGTGATGCAGCAAGGGCAAAAAATTTATCGTGCCTTTGTGGATGCCGGTTTGATGAAGATGACTGATTCAGAAATTGAAGCTTTGATTATCAACTTGTGGATTGTACTGACCAACTGGACTAACTTTTTGTATATGTCTGGTCATATCAGTGACAATAACCATTTGGAAGAAAAATGGGTATGGCAAGCTTTACGACAAATGGTATTTTTGGAAGGCCCTTATTTAATGGGCGAAAGTCGTCAAACGTATGAACAATTATTGAAATCTTTGGGGCCGTCAGACTTATTTGCTAGTTTATCTAATCTTAAAAATGATGATGATGAATAAGTAGGTATTTAGTCATAAGCAAAAAAGAGCTAGAATGCTCGGCTTGATTTTTAATTTTGATTCCAATAAGTGATATTAACCACATGAACACGACGACCGCCCACACTGCACGATTATTGATTACTTGCGAAGACAAGCCGGGAATCGTGCAAGCCGTATCGAGCTTTTTGTATCATCAGGGAGCAAATATTACCGCACTTGATCAGTATGCTACAGAAGCTCAAGGCGGACGTTATTTCATGCGTGTTGAGTTTGAACTTGATCATTTGCAATCTCGTAAAGAAGCATTAATGCAAACCTTTGCTGCCAACGTTGCTGAACGTTATGAAATGCAGTGGAAACTCACTTTTGTAGGTGAACTAAAGAAAGTGGGTATTCTGGTTTCTAAAGTCGACCATGCTTTATTGGAATTGTTATGGCGCCATGCACGTGGCTCATTGCCATGTGAAATTACCCAAGTCATCTCAAACCATCCAGATTTGCGTGAATCGGTTGAAAACTTTGGTATCCCATTCCATGTAATACCAGTCAATAAAGACAATAAAGTCGAAGCTTATGCGCAAATTGATGAAATGATGCAGGGCAATGATCTATTGATCTTGGCGCGTTATATGCAGATTTTGAGTGAAGACTTTGTTGCCAAGTGGGAAATGAAGATTATCAATATTCACCATTCATTCTTACCTGCTTTCGTAGGTGCAAATCCTTATAAGCAAGCGTATGAGAAAGGGGTGAAGTTGATTGGTGCAACAGCACATTACGTGACCGCTGATCTCGATCAAGGTCCAATTATTGAACAAGATGTTGAACGTGTTAGCCACGATTACAATGTAGAACAGTTACGTGAGTTAGGCGAAGACGTTGAGCGTAATGTATTGGCTCGCGCTGTAAAATGGCATTTGGAAGATCGTATTATTGTAGATGGTAATAAAACGGTTGTTTTCTAAACCAAATAGATTTTTAAAAAAGCATGCATTAAAGCATGCTTTTTTTATATCAATAATACTATGTTATAACATTTTATTTTAATAAGTGTAAATTGATCCTTTGTACACGACAAATTTCATAGGGCCCTTGTCCTATCAGGCTTTTTCTTCCTTAAAATTGCGAGCACTTTCTTAAATTCTTCTTTTTTTCCAAAACCAATCAAACGTAGAATAGCCATTTGAACATAGTCCAAACCGTAGCGAAATAAACTTACTG
>NZ_NHRP01000034.1:0-30643 GCF_002165385.1 Acinetobacter sp. WCHA39 | reverse complement strand
CTAGGCAAAAAGGTTCCATTTTTGCCCATTGGGCATCAGTAAGTATGTATCTATCCATAGTACTATTATAAATTAATCACTACCCTTTGTTAATTCTCAACAAGCCCTAGTTTAGGGAAAGCTATATGAATTAAAATTACCCAAATAATTCTACAATTTTATTCAAACAGTTATGTGTAGTTATTTTGATTATTCTATATTGATTTTATTTAAATTTTTAGCTAAATTGAACAGGCCTTTGGAGTGGTTAGTCTAGCTCGCGAAGGGATGTTGTTTGAACTGTCCAGCAGTTTGTTAAGAGATATTGTAATAACGAAGCGAGCCAGAAAGGCTACGATTAGTTTCAACAATATCACCACACAGTTGGTCATCATACTTCCTCCAATAGTATAGCATGTTAAGTTTTATGCGTTAGTCAAAGATGTTTTTTGACAAATTTAGTGCTGGGTTTAAGAAATTAATAACGTTTTGAACCAAAGTTTGAAGACTCCGTAGGGGCGTAACGTGAGACGCGCCACAAGCCCTTGCGGATCTGCTAAATAGGATTATTTTGCTAAATTTTGAAGAATATAAAGAACAAATTTACGATAAGAGGCATTTATCAAAAGGCCCTAATGGAAATAGACCTAAATCAAGAATCCATTTTGACATGCCGCTTGATGCCAAATCAGCTTTTTCTCTTGTGTCTAATCCGGATAAGGTAGCTAAACATTGGTTTTTACCCTTTATTGGGTTTGAACAAAGTGTTCGAAAGATTAGAAATCATAATGGTTTGAGCCGAAGGAAAGCTAAAATCCGTCCCTTACGTTACTCGGCTAATAGAGATGGTTATATCTATGCTTATTATTCATATATACTTGATAAGCAATATGAAAATGTGATTAATAAAACATCTCTAGACACATCAATATTAGCGTATCGTTCATTGGGGAAATCAAATGTGGATTTCGCTAAAGAAGTATTTGATTGGATTGAAAGAGCCCAAGAATGTAATGTACTAGCAATCGATTTATCCAGTTTTTTTGATACCTTAGATCATGACATTTTAAAGAAACAATGGCAGAGAGTTAATGGTGTAAGTAACCTATCTAAAGATAACTATATGGTTTTTAAATCTTTAACACACTATTCCTTTTTGGATATTGAAGAAGCTTTATCTGTTTTAGGGTGGCCTGATAAGTTAAGTAGAAAACGGTTAGGAAAATGTATTCCAAATCCATTAAGAAAAGAGACTAGTGCTAGGCATCAATCAATAGAGGATTTTCAAAGTATTAAAAAATATAAGTCTGTTAATTCGGATGGAAGCTATAAATATCTAGTACAAATACCGGAGAAAAAAAATGGAAAACGATATGGTATTCCTCAGGGTTCTCCTATGTCAGCTATACTTTCTAATATTTATATGTTGGATTTTGACCAGCAGTGCTGTGACCTGATGGCCAGCATTGGGGGAATATATAGACGTTATTGTGATGACATCTTGGTTATTTTCCCTAAAAATATAGATATTAATGATATATATTCTAAGCTTAAACAGTTTCTTATAGATCATGGAGGGCAGCAGCTTAGGATAAATGATGAGAAAGTTGAGAAGATTCAATTTGTAAAGAAGTTGGGGGGATTGACGGCAATTGATGCTGTAAGTTTAGAAAATAAGCCATTACAATATTTGGGTTTCATTTATGATGGGCAAAAAATTTTAATACGCTCATCTAGTTTGTCTAATTATTACAGACGTTTGGTATCAAAGATTCAGGCATCTAAGAATAAAGCCAAACGAAATGGAACTAAGACATATCGTAGAAAAATTTATAGAATGTATAGTCACTTAGCTCGTAAACAACGTAATTTTATTACTTATACATATAGAGCTTCAGAAGCTATGGATGAGATATTAATAAAACGACAATTATCTAATCATTGGAAGCGAATTCATGATGAGTTAAAGAAGTGAATCTTCTATACATTACTTTTCATAGTAAGGCTCCAGAATTTCAGAAGAATCCTGAGATTTTGAACTAGAGCTATAGAGTATGATGCTTGATGATTTAAATAATTTTCTGATTAATATGTTTTAATTTTTTTGGGTGATAAAGATCTGAAAAGCTTTCAATATTTCCAATGGGTTTGAAATATGTAATAGTATAGTCTCGATATTGATTGCGTATCATCTTTCTAGCTAATTAAGAAGGTCTTATTTGCGTAAATTATCAATAAAATCAGACCATTCCTGCATCATTTTTATTCGATATTCTAAGTGCTGCGCATGGTTATAAGCCTGAGAAACCGAGTTCCCAACGGTATGCGCTAATTGAATTTCAATCGCATCATGCATATAACCTTTCTCATGTAGGGTCGTGGAAGCAAGACCACGAAATCCATGTCCGGTCATTTTTCCCATATATCCCATCGTTCGAATTGCACATAAAAGAGCATTGCTGCTAATTGGCTTAGCGGTACTGTAATTATAGAAAACATACTGTTTTATACCTGTAATCGGTTGAATCCTTTCCAGTATCTCTAAAGCTTGCTTTGATAAAGGCACTATATGAGGCATCGCCATTTTCATTTTGTGTGCAGGAATGCGCCATAAATGATTTTCATAATCAATCTCATTCCATTCCATCATTCTCAGTTCTGCCGTTCTGACAAAAGTAAGCGTCATCAATTGTAATGCTGATCGAATGATAAGATTGCCGTGGTAGCGATCCATACGTTCAACAAAGGCAGGAAATTCAGAAATATCCAGACGAGCCATATTTTTTACTTTGCGTGGCTTGAGCGCTTCTCCTAAGTGTGGGGTAGGATCGTTCTCAATCATGCCTTTACGAATCGCAAAGCGGAAAATACGACCAGCTAAAGGGATTGAGCGTTTTGCCATTTCCAATGCACCACGCTCTTCAATTTTTTTGGCACAGGCAAGAACATCTTTCCCCTTAATTTGGTCAATAGGCATGTTACCTAGGACTGGGAACAGATCTTTTTCAAAAACAGATAAGTCACGTAAATAGGTCGCCTCTTTAATGACGGCTTTACGGTCTTGCATCCATTCCATAGCAAGTGCTCTGAAAAGTGTACTTTCATCGACCTGCAATTTTTTTTGTTTCTTCGCTTCGTTTGGATTAATACCATCTTTTAACTTTAAACGTGCTTCATCACGGATTCTTCTCGCTTGGGCAAGTGTGGTGTCTGGATATGTACCAATACTGAAAATATTTTCTTTCCCATTGATGCGAAATTTCATACGCCAATGCATGCCACCTGACGGTGTGACTTCCAGATACATGCCTTTTTCATCAGAATATTTGGTTTTCTTTTCAGCAGGTTTGATTTTTCTGACCTGAGCATCTGTAAGCATTGCAACGATTCCCGTAGAAATTTGGGGGTATAAAAATGAGGGTAATTTATTATACCCCCAGTTATACCCCCAACTGTATCAGGATTCAATAGGGTCAATTGGAAAACATAAGGCAATAAAAAAAGCCTAAACCCTTTAGATTTAAGCTTTTAGGACTCTATGAGATATCATAGAAAGTAAACTTGGCGGTGAGAGAGGGATTCGAACCCTCGATACGCGCAAACGTATACACACTTTCCAGGCGTGCTCCTTAAGCCACTCGGACACCTCACCAAGGTGTGCGATAGTAACTAAAAAAAAGCAGACTGCCAAGTTGTAGTCGAATAGATTTGCAGAAAAACTTCTTGGCTAATGATAATATTAAGGAATATAACGTTCTATATTGAAGACAATATATGCAAAGTACTGCAAAAAAAGCAGCCTTACCTGCCACTGCATTGGCAGCATTAGGGGTGGTGTTTGGAGACATTGGAACCAGTCCTCTGTACGCTTTGAAAGAATCCTTCCATGCTGCACATGGCTTAGGAATTCAACCTGAAAATGTATTGGGAATCTTGTCGATTATTTTTTGGTGTTTAATGCTGATTATCAGTATTAAATACATCGCGATTGTTATGCGTGCGGATAACAATGGTGAAGGTGGAATCATGGCTTTACTTGCTTTGAATCTACGCAAAGCAAAAATATCCGATAGTAAGAAGATTTATTTAATTGCGATTGGTTTTGTTGGGGCATCGCTATTTTTTGGTGACGGTATTATTACGCCTGCAATCTCAGTACTTTCCGCTGTTGAAGGTCTATCAATTGCAACCAATGTACTTGATCCGTTTATTGTGCCAATTGCAATTGTGATTGTAACGACATTATTTTTAATGCAAAAACACGGAACCGCGTTTGTTGGTAAATTTTTTGGGCCAATTACGCTACTCTGGTTTTTGTCATTGGGGATCTTGGGTGTCATTAGCGTCGTGCAAACACCAATCGTACTCGGTATGGTTAGTCCTCATTGGGCAATTCAGTTTATTTTCACTCATCCTGTACAAGCATTTTTTATTATGGGTGCTGTTGTTCTGACGGTCACAGGTGGTGAAGCCTTATATGCAGATATGGGGCATTTTGGACCGCGTCCAATTCGTTTCGGTTGGTTTAGTGTCGTTTTGCCTTGCCTTGTATTCAATTATGCTGGACAAGGTGCGCTGTTACTTCGCAATCCTGCGGCGATTGAAAATCCATTCTATTTACTAGTCCCAAGTTGGGCTTTGTACCCAATGATTATCTTGGCAACGATGGCAGCTGTGATTGCATCACAGGCCGTTATTTCTGGGGTTTTCTCTTTAGCTCGTCAAGCAATCCAATTGGGTTATTTACCACGTTTAGGCATTAAACATACTTCTGATTCTGAAGAAGGACAAATTTATGTGCCATTTCTGAATTGGTTATTGCTGATCTCGATTGTCATCTTAATTTTAATTTTTAAAACCAGCTCAAACCTTGCAAGTGCTTATGGCTTGGCTGTGACCTTAACCATGTTATGTGACACAATTTTGGTTGCTGTATTCATATACTATGCATGGAAATGGAGCTTACCAAAAGTGATGCTGTTGATTATTCCATTCTTTATTTTGGAATCCGTACTGGTCGCAGCAGCATCATTAAAAATGTTCTCAGGTGGTTGGGTACCGTTATTGATCGGTGCAGTCGCGGTTATGATCCTGATGACGTGGAAACGTGGGCGTGAGCTTACTTTTGCTAAGCTTGAACATGACACTCTATCGCTCGATTTATTTGTGAAAAGTATTGGGGACAATGTTCATCGGGTACCTGGCGATGCAGTCTTTTTAACCGGAACGCCTAATGTTGTTCCGCATGCGATGCTACATAATATTAAGCACAATAAAGTACTACATGAGCGTAATATTTTAGTCACGGTTGTGATTGAAGATGTTCCATTTGTTCCTCAAGAGGAGCGAATTAGTGTTGAAACGTTGAATGAACATTTCTATCGCATCAAAATTTTCTACGGTTTTAAAGATGAACCTAATGTGCCAAAAGCCTTGATTCAAGCTTACGAAGAATTAGGCTTTGAATACGATTTGATGCAAATTAGCTTCTTTATTTCACGTGATCGTATTGTTCATAGTGTGGGAGATGGTATGTCTCCGTGGCGCGAACGCTTATTTATCTCAATGCAACGTAATACTAGCCCTGTGAGTGACTTCTATCAAATTCCAACCAACCGTGTTGTGGAGTTAGGCAGTCAAATTGAAATTTAGGTAACATAAAAAAAGGCACTTTAGAGTGCCTTTTTTATTATCTGGTGATCAAGTGAACAGTTTTGCGACATAAAGTGTCGTTCTTTGCTTTATCTCAATATACAGTTGAATATGGAATTGCTAAGCTTCGCATTCATATTGATTTTGATTTAGTTATGGCGAAGAAAACAACCAAAAAGAGTAAAACACAATTTGCTTTTTTGAGCCAAAATTTTGGAAAAATTGTTCTTGCTTTGATCGCAACAGGCAGTTTCGCGATTGCATTTGGTAATGAAAAAATTTCTAAATTAATTCCTTTGCCATCGAGTCATGGTGCTTGCTTAGAACAATTTTATCGAGATGTTCCTCCTTTACTTACAAAAGAAAGTCTAAAAAAAGATAGTTATGCTTTGTGTTTTAATGATTTTAATGTGATGTATTCAGGTATTTCAAAAACACCATTGTGGTCAGCGGAATACCTTACCCCAGATCGTTTAAGTATTAAAATTAAGCGCGAAGATAGTTTTCACGAAGAAACACGAGTGCCTCTCGCTCATCGTGCATTGTTAGCGGACTACCGTGGTTCTGGGTACGATCGTGGACATATGGCACCGAATGGTGATATGAATAACACTGCGGCACAACATGACAGTTTTTCTTTAGCCAATATGGTGCCACAATCACCGAAGAATAATCAGGAAGTTTGGCGTAAACTCGAAGAAGCAGTGCGTTCTATTGTGACTAAACAGCATAAAGATGCTTATGTTGTGACTGGACCGATCTTTGAAGATAAGCGTTTAAAAACCATAGGGAATGGCGTAATAGTTCCTACAGCGGTATACAAAGCCGTGTATTTACCTAAACAGGGGATTATTGGGGCGTACTATGCACCGAATAATGATTCATTACAGGTTAAAGTGGTGAGCATCTGTTATTTAGAAGAAAAGTTAGGAATTAATTTATTTCCACAACTCACAGAACAACAAAAGCGTAATGTTTATCAATTGCCTACATCGGCACAACAAGTTAAAGCCAATAAAGAAATTAGCTATGTGAGTTGGGATAGACAAAGTCAATGTGCTGAAGAAGCAACCACGGCAAGTATTCAAGCACAACAGCAGCAATTCTCTTCTGGGAAGACACAAACTGATGAGACTAATTTGCCGCAAATTGATGAGGAAACCAAACAAGCTTTAATCAAACAATTGATTGATGCATTGGTTCAGTATTTCTTACAATTGTTGCGCTAATTTCGCAGGCATCCTAATGTGGTTATGCTTAACTCAAGTAGCCTAAAACAGAAAAGAACAATGAGAGGAAAAGATGTTTAAACCTTTTGAACAAGGCGATCAGTCTTCGGCAATTTATGATCTGACTTTGGAAAATGAAGTGGACTGTGTAAGTCTATATGGCAATTTGCAAATCACAAAAGATCAAGCAGGTTTAAAGGCAGCGAAAGCTTTACAAAGTTTTATCAACGAAGTGGTCATGGTGTTAGAAGCACAGAGCTTGCCTGAACAGATTGAGCGTAAGCCTGAACAGGAAATCGAAAATCCATTTCTATAAAAAATGCTTTAAGAAACCATCGTTTCCTTATCAATTTGATTAAGAACTATAAATGGTATTGTTCTTTCGCCACTGTTGTGGAGTTAAACCAGTCCAAATTTTAAATGCACGTTGAAAAGCACTTTGTTCCGAATAGCAAAGTAGCAAGGCAATTTCTTGTAGGCTCAAATGCGGATCTTTTAAGTATTCTGTAGCCAACATAAAGCGGACTTGTTGGACACGCTCCTGAAAGGTTGTGTTTTGCTGTTGTAAATGACGCTGTAATTGTCGTACAGAAAGTCCCAATTTCTCAGCGATAAAATCAATCTGATATTGATTCTTCTGTAAGCCCGTTAAAATTGCATGTTGTAAACGCTGATCTAATTGTGTTGAATTCGGTAGTTTATCTAATAGTGCCTGAGCTTGTTGCAATAACAATTGTTGCAGAGTGTGATCACCTGTTTTTAGTGGTTTGAATGCTTCAGTAATCGGGAGTAAGAGCTGAGTTTTAGGCTGATCAAAACGGACTTTACAACGGAAATACTGCTCATAAACCATAATGTTTTTCGGTGCGGTATTCACAAAATGCACTTCGTGTAGATTGAGATCTTCACCTGACAGAAATAACTTATGGAATTGCACCATCAGCGCAATTGCAATTTCATCTGTTAATTGGGTTGGGTTGGGTTCTGGAGCTTCCCAGCGGATTGATGCGTAGGGTGGGTTAAATTCAACGACGAGAGGGCTACCATCATAAATTAAGCGATGAAAATCATGATAACGCGCCAATGCTTCGCCCAAGTTTTCACATGACAGTGCGAGATAAGCAATAATTCCTAAATGTTTAGGTTGTACGTGCTCTGCAATTTCTAAGCCTAAACCTGTCTTGGGATTTAAACGATTAAGATCTTCAAGTAAGTCACGCCAAATGACGTAATCAAAACGTTCAAGATTTTGGACTTGTTGTAATTGCTCAGGAATTTCAATATTTTTTGTTTCGCAATAAGCCTTTAATAAATGCCCTAATCCGCCATAAACAGAGCCTGTATAGTTCTTGAGTTGGGACATCCTGTCTACTCCTTATTCTGTCGTGTTTTGTCAATATAAATATATCGTATCGTCAATACTTCGCCTACAAAAATTTATATCTTTAAAAAAATAAGGAAACATTTGGAGAAAACCATGTTGAAGGGTTTTGTTGCAGGTTTGGCAGTTGTAAATGCATATGAATGGTTTGCTCATAAATATCTATTGCATGGGGTACACCGTAAAGGCAAGCCACGTTTCAGTCCAACGCCAAAACAGATGGAATCGCATTGGGCACATCATCGTGAAGTCCGTAAACAAGACTTTTCTGATGATTGTTATGTGGAAGGTCTAGACAGTTGGCGTACACGTAATGAAATTATGTCATTGGCTGTGGTTGCAACCGTGTTGAGTGCGGCAGCCTATCCATTCTCCAAAGGGATGGCGCTGTCATTCTGGTATTGTGCAGGTAATTATTATTATGTGCATCGCCGTTCTCATTTAGAGCCAGAATGGGCAAAAAAACGTATTCCCTGGCATTATGATCATCACATGAACTCAAATCAAGATGCGAATTGGTGTGTGACCCGTCCATGGTTTGATTATGTCATGGGCACACGCGTGGTTTCATCTGCTGATTTAAAAGAAGCCAATCCACTCGGTTTACCTCTACCTGCGCCACTTTCCAAAGCGCTGACTCAAGCGATTGAATCGGTTTTCCCTGCGAAGTGGGTTGAGCAAAAACCAAAGTTAGTGACACCACCTGTAGCCGATGCGGAGCAACAAGAATCAGTTGCTTAGTGAAAAATGCGAAGTGTGACAATAAAGCACCAAAATTTTGACGAATCACGACAATACTTCAGTCGTCCATGTCGTGAATTGTCAATAAAATCTGTTTTTAATGTCAATATTTTTGTTCATTTTATAGCTATTTTGATTCAAGCATTTGAAATGCACAGAATTTTCAAAATGACAAAATTCACGTTTACCCTCTAGCGTTGTATAAACGCAGTTTCCATACCTTGCTTAGGCAAGGTATTTTTTTGCCTGAGGAAATGTTGAGTGAATAAAAAACCTCTCAAACGATGATTTTGAGAGGTTGGTTTTTTGAGTAATACTCGCGTTTAAAGACGCATTTCAATCCCTTGCTCAGCCAAATATTGCTTAGCTTCTGGAATGGTGTGTTGACCAAAATGGAAAATTGAAGCAGCCAGTACCGCATCTGCACCGCCTTTCAAAATTCCGTCAGCCAAATGTTGTAAATTGCCTACGCCACCTGATGCGATGGTCGGAATATTGACACGATCATTGATCTGACGCATCAAGGCAATGTCATAACCCGCTTTGGTTCCATCGGCATCCATACTGGTAATCAGCAACTCACCTGCACCGAAGTCAGCCATTTTGACAGCCCATTCAATCGCATCAATTCCTGTTGGTTTACGACCACCGTGGGTAAAGATTTCCCACTTATTTTCGCCAGTTTTTTTCGCATCAATTGCGACCACAATACATTGTGCGCCAAAACGTTGAGAAGCTTCTTGAACAAACTCAGGGGTAAATACTGCTGCCGAGTTGATACTGACTTTATCAGCACCCGCATTTAGTAATAGGCGAATATCTTCAACTTTACGGACACCACCACCTACAGTTAAAGGTACAAACACGCTTTCCGCCATACGTTCTACCGTACGGTAAGTCGTATCGCGTCCATGATGGGTAGCAGTAATATCTAAAAAGGTAATTTCATCGGCGCCTTGTTCGTTATAACGACGTGCGACTTCAACAGGGTCACCTGCGTCACGAATATCAAGAAATTGAACGCCTTTGACGACTCGACCATTATCAACATCTAAGCAAGGGATAATACGTTTTGCGAGCATAAAATTTTCCAAAAAATCGCCAATAAAGAAAGGGGTGCTACACCTTCATGGAGGGAACAGGTATTCTATCAAACTTCACAGCTATTTTTTGCAGGTTTTCCATGTCGGTTTATACCCCGTTGAGTTTAGAAGAAGTTCAAGCATTCGCTGAGCCTTATGGTTTAGCGATCATTGACCTGATTCCAATCCAGGGCGGTATTCAAAACACCAATTATTTTTTGGTGGATCAATCAAAACAACACTATGTTTTAACGGTTTTTGAAGAATTAGATGCTGAGGGGGCAGGTGAACTGGTACCTGTACTGGATTGTTTGGGTAAGGCAGGCGTACCTGTGGCGGTGCCCTTAAAATACAATGGGCAGGCAATTCATAGCATTGCAGATAAACCTGCTCAGATTGCACCTCGTTTGATGGGTGAACATCCTGAACAAGCTAGTATTAAACAAGTACAGGCGATTGCTCAAGCGCAGGCAAAATTGCATTTGGCTTTGCAGGGCTTTCCTTTGGAACGTGATTTTAATCGCAATCATCAATACTGGTCTGAAGTAGCAAACCAATTACGTCCTCAATTGATTCAAGCAGATCAACAACTTTTAAATCAGGTCTTTCACTTATTTACAGTGATTACGCAAGCATATCCAAACAGACCAATAGGCTTTATTCATTCTGATTTATTTCGTGATAATACCTTGTTTCAGGGAGATCAATTACAAGGTATTCTTGATTTTTATGAACTCAATCAAGATGAATGGCTATTTGATATTGCGATTAGTATCAATGACTTCTGTACAGCTTATCCCCAAGCCCATTTGGATATAGAAAAAGCTGAGGCATTCTTAGGTGCTTATCAAAGCATTCGTCCACTGACACAAGATGAATTGGCTTGTTTGGATATTTTCCTAGCAATGGCTGCTTGTCGTTTTTGGTGTATGCGTTTACAGGTCGCACAGAAAAATGCAGCAGAAGGGCGGACAGGTGAAGATATTTCACAAAAAGACCCTATGGAAATGCGCATGATGTTACAAAACCGTTTACAACAAGTTTTAGGTTTAGGGTAGGAATATGCGAGATCAAGGGCGTTTAGTTGAATGGTTCGATGATAAAGGCTATGGCTTTATTCAACCGAATGATGCACATAAAGATCGTGTTTTTATCCATATCAAAGACTTTGCTCGCACAGGGCCGCGTCCAATTGTGGGGTGTGCCTTGGAATATGTGGTCATTTTGGATGAGCGCGGTCGTTATCGCGCTCAGCAAGCAACTTATTTAAAAGCATCACAAGTAATTGAACATCGCAGCAAACCTGCTCAGCCGACATCTGCCAAGCGTTGGTCAGCGATGCAGATTGGTATTGTGATTTATATTGTATTTATGCTGATTGCAAGCTTTAGTAAATTGCTGCCGCCGTATACTTTGCTGTTTGTTAGCTTGATGAATGTCGTTAGTTATTGGTTGTATGCGCAAGACAAAGAAGCAGCACAATTGGGAAATCGCCGTGTTCCAGAGCAGACTTTGCATATCGTGGACTCTTTGGGTGGTTGGTGTGGAGGGTGGCTTGCTCAGCAAAAACTGAGACATAAAACACAAAAACAACCGTTTCGTAAGATTTATTTCTGTACCATAATCTTTCATATATTGTTGATATGTTGGTTAATTTCTCCACTCAATGTGTTTTATTGATTGGGAGGGGAGTTTTTGGAGATAAATAAAAATGAATTATTCCGTTGATCAAGATCCAAACCGCACCTTAACCTTGGTTCTGTATGTACTTTATATCATTGCAATTTTTAGTGGTGGTTTGTTGGCGATTATTGCGTTAATTATTAATTATGTAAAACGTACTGATGTACAAGGTTCAATTTTTGAGAGCCATTTTACTTGGCAAATTCGTACCTTTTGGTGGTATTTGGCTTGGACACTTTTTGCATTTTCTCCTTTTCTGTTATTAATTTTTACTGGAAGTAATCTAGATTCATCTACGATGGTTGTGATATTTGGGTGGATATTCTGTTTTATTACTATTGTTGTTACTTTTATTTGGGGGTTATATAGAGCAATTCGTGGTTTAATCGCACTCAATGATAATCAACCCATGTACCAATAAATTGGATCAACTATGATTATTGAACATGTACATTTAAATATTAAGCCCGATCAAAGCGAGGCTTTTGAATCCGCATTTCAAACCGCGAAAGAGATGATTTATCCAATGGAAGGTTTGAATGCTGTACAGCTCATTAAACATGTCGAAGACCATCATCGCTATATTTTGATGGTCTTTTGGGATCGTATCGAAAATCATACTGAAGGTTTTAGGAAATCGCCTGAATATCAGCAGTGGAAAGTATTATTGCATCCATTCTATGAACAGATACCAACGGTTGAATATTATCAGCCACAGATGTTGTTAAAAAAGAAAACACCATAGATTATAGAAAAGGGAGCACTATTTAGCTCTCTTTTTGTTTTTCTAATAACTTAAATTTCAACTCACTGACTAAAACACCAAGCACCACTAAACACCCACCGAATAACGCCAATAATGGTAATCGCTCGCCTGCAATCCGCCCAAATACACCTGCCCAAACAGGTTCACCTGCATAAATAATTGCAGCACGGGTTGGGTCGACCATTCGTTGCGCCCAGTTCATTACAAATTGAATCAGCGCACTGGCTAAACCAAGACTAAATACTAGAATGCTTAATTGCCATGAAAAATCAGGAATACTGTGTTCACCAATAATGGGCATACTGACAAAAGATAAGCACGAAGCAACCGCAAGCTGAATGACAGTGACTCGTCTTAAATTGACTTTCCCTGCAAAATAACCAATCAAAATAATTTCTAGCGCAATCACAAAGGCACAAATTAAGGTCAGTGTTTGTCCATAGCTTAAACTGATATTGGAAATTCCATTTCCAGTTAAAAGCACTAATCCAATAAAAGCGAGAGCTGTCCCCAACCATGTCATGAGTGAAGGTCTTTTTTGGAAAATAACCCACATTAGAATAGGGACGAGAGGGACGTAAAGAGCGGTTAAAAAGGCAGATTCACTACTTAGAATCGTTTGTAGCGCAATGGTTTGTGTACCATAACCAATCGCAATCACGATACCAATCGCCGTTCCTGCAAGTATTTCTTTTAAAGTTAATCCACGCATTGATTTGATTGAAATGAGCAAGATGGTTAAAGCTGCAACAGCAAAACGACAGCCTACAAAAAACATGGGACTACTAAAATTCAGGGCGTATTGCACCGCTAAAAAAGTTCCACCCCAAATCATGGTAATGAAAATGAGTGCAAATTGAGCTGCTTTGGGGGAGTGATATAAAGTCGACACAACAATAAGCCTAATGAATAAGTGCAATATACTGCACATATTGTATTATTTGAGAGTTTTGTGCAATATATTGCACGGATATTAATTTGATTACTGATGTAAATGAGCCAAGTTGACACTGTTCTACAATATGTAGGAAAAAATATTCGTTTTTTCCGCGATCAATCACAACTCAGCCAACAAGAATTAGCAGATCGTGCTGGTGTGAGTCGGCGTACGATTGCTGCCTTGGAAACAGGACAAGTGAATATTAGTTTAGCCAAGTTAGATGCGATTGCTGCTGTTTTGGCTGTCGATTTTAAACGTATTGTGAGCGCCCCTGAGCTGAGTGAATCAGCTATTGTGGATACGCTTGCTTGGCAAGGAAAAGACCAAGATAGTCATGCTACGCTTTTGGCTGCTGTACCAACACATACCCAAACCGAGTTATGGAAGTGGTCACTTGCGGTGGGAGAGGTGTATTGTGCGGAAGCGGATTTAAAGGGTTGGCAAGAACTTATTTATGTTTTAGAGGGCGAATTAAGCCTTGAATTTGAAAATGAAACTCGTGTGATTTGTGCAGGTCAGTCGATTCTTTTTAAAAGTGATGTGCTTTATCGTTATGTTAATCGTGGCACATGCGTATTAAAATTTATTCGTAATGTTCTGTATTAAATCAAAAGAAGCCACCCAAAAGATAGCTTCTTTTGGATTGGATTACAGGCGATTGTCATCCAACAAGAGCTGTGCTTCACGAAGATTTAATGTACCTTCATAAATTGCACGACCTGTAATAGCACCTAAAATACCTTGCTGACCTTTTAAGTTGCGAACATCATCAAGATTGGTCACACCACCTGAAGCGATCACAGGTAAGCCAGAGTATTGTGCTAAATGAACAGTTTGCTCAACGTTAACGCCTTGCATCATGCCATCACGTGCAATATCGGTATAGACAATGCTTGAAACACCAGCATCAGCAAAACGTTTTGCCAAATCAGTTGCCTTCACGTCAGTTACATTTGCCCAGCCATCTGTCGCAACCATACCATTAATTGCATCAATACCGACAATGATATGACCTGCAAAGCGTTTGCACGCCTCTTCAACAAACTCAGGCTCTTTTACTGCCTTTGTGCCAATGATGACGAAAGATACGCCTGCTTCCAAATAGTGCTCAATGGTTTCAAGTGAGCGAATACCACCACCAATTTGAATTGGAAGTTCTGGTTGTGCACGTGCAATCGCTTCCACCACAGGTTTATGAATTGGTGTACCTGCGAAAGCACCATTTAAATCAACTAAATGTAAACGACGTGCGCCTTCATCAACCCAATGTTGTGCAGTTGCGACAGGATCATCAGAGAAAACGGTATCGTCTTCCATACGTCCTTGTTTTAAACGAACACATTTACCATCTTTCAGGTCAATTGCAGGGATGATTAGCATGCTTTCGCTCCTAGCGTCATCATAAAGTTTAAATTGGCTACATATTAACAAAGTATTGATCAATCGCTAAGCCTTGTCTGCTGAACCTTGAAGTATTCTTACTATTTGTTGTTGAATTTGAGGAGGTAGTAACTGCTGATGATATAGGTATTGGTATATCAACAATGCGGCATAAACATCAGCGGCAGCATAATTGATTTGTTGAGGACTTAGCTGTTTGCCAGACCAGTTTGAAGTGCTGATTTTTTGCTTTTGACAAAATAATGTTGGAAAAGTAGAGCAATCGCAATTTTTAAAAGAGTTGTTTGTTGCTGCATTTCCATTTTATGAAACTCAAAACTTTTGGTTGAGCTTAAACAGTTTTATGGAAATGAAAAAGCCAAGTGAGAAAACTTGGCTTTTTCATTATGGAAAATCGTTATTCAGCGTATTGCTGCTGTTTGATTGGTATATTAAATCTTCCATTCCACAAAGTTTTTTAACAACTGCAAACCAGCAGTATGACTTTTCTCTGGATGGAACTGGGTTGCGAACAGGTTGTCTTTATGAACGGCGGTGCAGAAATTCACGCCATAATCACAAGTTGCTGCCATGATCGCTGGATCTTTTGGTTCTACATAGTAACTATGCACAAAGTAGAAACGTGCATCTTGTTCAATGTTGTTCCACATCGGATGACTTGGATCAAGTTGATGCACTTGATTCCACCCCATGTGAGGTACTTTCAAGTTTGGAATTTCTGGAAAGTGTTTAACAACACCGTCAAAAATACCTAAAGCATCGACACCGCCATTTTCTTCTGAACTTTGTAGTAGTGCTTGCATGCCGACACAGATGGCTAATACAGGTTTGTTAAACGCAGCTTGACGTACCACCTCATCGATTCCTGCTTCATGCATGCCTTGCATACAATCACGCATGGCACCTACACCAGGAAATACAATCTTATCTGCTTTAGCAATCAGTTTTGGATCATTGGTCACATCGACAGTTGCACCAACATGTTCTAAAGCTTTTGCTGCAGAGTGTAAATTACCCATACCATAATCAAGTAAAGCAATACGTGTCATTACAAGCTACCTTTGGTCGAAGCAATGGTATTTTCTGCACGTGGATCAATTTCACATGCCATACGCAATGCGCGAGCCAGTGCCTTAAACACACTTTCGATCTGGTGATGGCTATTCTTACCCTTTAGATTGTCAATATGCAGGGTCATTAACGCATGGTTGACAAAACCTTGGAAAAACTCAGAGAACAAATCGACATCAAACGTTCCGATACGAGCGCGAGTGAATGGAATATCCATAAATAAACCCGGACGACCAGATAGATCAACAACAACACGAGAAAGTGCTTCATCAAGTGGTGCATAAAAATGCCCATAACGACGTAAGCCTTTTTTATCACCTAAAGCTTGTGCAAATGCTTGCCCCAAGGTGATTCCACAATCTTCAACAGTATGGTGATCATCAATTTCTAAGTCACCATCGCAATGAATATCGATATCAAATAAACCATGACGCTTGATTTGATCAATCATATGGTCTAAAAATGGAACTCCAGTGTTGAGTGTGCCTTGACCCGTACCATCGAGATTGAGACGAACTCGAATTTTGGTTTCGTTGGTGTTTCTTACCACTTCACTGATACGTTGCGTCATGGACACGTTCCTCAAAAAACGTTAAAAATGATAGAATTAAAAACCGATAGTTTCGCTGTGACGAAAAAGTGACAGCATCATAGTTTGCTCAGGAGGGTTTATCAATGCCTATTACCGTACATGCTTACAGTACACTAGATAATCTAGGAATTCGTACTCAGCTCGAGCGACTCTACGATACCAGCCCAGAGTTTGGTGATGGGCAAGATGCAATGGAGCAACTTGCGCAAAATCTACAGCAATATACCACAATTTATACCGCTGAATTTAACACCAAAATTATAGGTGCAATTTGGGCAACAGGACAAGGTGAAAGCCGTGTTTTAGAATATATTGTCGTACATCCATCCAATCGTGGACGTGGGGTTGCAGAGCGTTTGGTTGAAGAAGTGTGCCGTATCGAAGAGGAACAAGGTGTAAAGCATTTTGAACCAGGTTGTGGAGCAATTCATCGTTGTTTATCGCATTTGGGCAAAATCTAGAATTCAAGTCTAATTGGTTTGCGATTTGCAGTAAAATTAGACGTTTGATAGGAAAATCCACAAATTTGCTTGACGCACGTGTGTAAACATTGTTTAATACGCCCACTTTGGCGCGATAGCTCAGTCGGTAGAGCAACGGATTGAAAATCCGTGTGTCCCCAGTTCGATCCTGGGTCCCGCCACCATGATTTGTATTTTCAATCCCCGATCCCATCGGGGATTTTTTTTACCCAAAATTGATTGCGTGAAAAATGGGCAATCAAATCAAAAGCTCATGATAATTATTGACTATTGAGCTGAGATACGGCTTAATACACCCCATTGGCGCGATAGCTCAGTCGGTAGAGCAACGGATTGAAAATCCGTGTGTCCCCAGTTCGATCCTGGGTCCCGCCACCAAACACATAAAACCATATGCATTAATATAGTGATATATGGTTTATAAAACCCTGAATTATAACGATTCAGGGTTTTTTTATGGATGTATATAGCTAAATATAATTACATATAGTAGCCGTGACGGTGTATCATCTATTGTATCGTGACTAAAAAATTGAATTCATGATACAAATAATAGAGGTATTTCTTTATGTATCGTGAAAATAAAAATGAACTGATGATACAAGGCTACTATGAAACGTACAGCCATAAAGAAACGTCCGCTTTCAGATACAACGCTTGCAGGGCTTGAGCCTGAAGAAAAAGACTATCGAGAATTAGATGGTAGTGGCTTATATTTTCTCGTAACAAAGAATGGTACCAAGTCTTGGCAATTAAGATATAAAAATTCTAAGGGGACATGGACGTGGAAAGGATTGGGCCCGTATCCGCAAGTAAGTGGCTCATTGGCGCGAAAAAAAGCAAGTGACTTTTTGGAAGTACTGGCCAACGGCGGTGAAATAAAATCACAAGCTGAAATAAAGAAGGCTCAAATAGAACAACAAAATAAATTGTTCAAAATTTTAATGGGCGAATGGTTGGATATAAAAAAACAATTGTGGGGCGAAAGTACCTATGAGCGTGCTGTTAAGTCTATAAATAAGCATCTCATTGGTAATTTTGGAGAAAGGGACTATACAACAATCACGCCTCACGAATGGTTAGCATTTTTTGAGGACCTACAAGATACAGGTATCTATAACCAGGTTGATAAATTAATTGGCTGGTGCAGAAGTGCATACGATAGAGCAAAATTTCAGAAGAAAATTATGTTTAATCCTCTAGAGGGGATCAATAAACAGCTTAACTCCAGTGATGGTAGCAATATGAAATATGTTGAAGTACATGAGCTACCACAATTGATTCACACAATCAGACAATATCCTATTCGTAGTACAGCAATTGGTTTGGAGTTATTTATTTTATTATTTCCCAGACCTGTAGAGCTGCGTTATGCAAAATGGGAGCATTTCGATTTTGATAATGCTGTATGGATCAAACCAGCCCAAATAATGAAGAAAGGGATTGCTCACGCCGTCCCATTGTCAAGACAGGTCATTATTTTATTAAGAGAGTTAGAGCAACTCCGAACAGAATCAGATTTTCTATTTCCTAGCCGTGAAAGCCTTAATGAACCTGTATCCGATAATACTTTTAACCAAGCCTTAAATCGTATGGGGTATAGAGGACGCCAGAATCCTCATGGTTTTAGACATATAGCTAGTACGGCGTTGAATAATAAATTTAGTGATAGAGAACAGGTCGTTGAATCTACTCTTGCTCATTTAAAAAAGGGAGTTAAGGGAGTATACGATAAAGGCACACATTTTGAAGAACGTATAGACCTAATGCAATGGTGGGCTGATTATGTGGATCAATTGATGGGTGACTGGGATAAGTAATTCACTAAAGTCTGACGTGAAAAAATAAGGTGCACTATGTTTTTTTTTAACAATCCAGCGAATAACAGACCTAATCCGAAAAGTGAAATATTAAATCATGTTAAAACTGTGGCAAGTGTCTTTGAGAGAAATGCAGAGGAAAATGGTAGTACGGATGCTTATTCTTTATTGATGTTTATGGTTATTGGTTTTTCTGAAAACGATAAGGATTTTAGTATATTATGTAAGGATATGAATGAAGTATATTTGGCGATTAAACACGATATTTTAAAGAAAAAACTTATAACTACTAATCGGTTTTCAAATGAAGAGCAAAATGACATAGATTATCAAGAAAAATTAAATGGAGTTGTTAGATTTATTCGGGAATTTAAGGATAATGAAATAGGCTTTATCCAACAATTTCGCGTATTGGAGCATATTAATATCTCCACGGTGCATGCTTATCAATATTTAAATTCTCTGAACTTAATAAAAAGTATTACTAATGATTTTTATAAATTAAACAAAGCTCAACAAACAGAAAAGCAAAGGAAAATTATTAAATCTGTTATTGAGTCCATATCACCAGATAAGATGCCTACCCAAAGAAAAACGGGGCAATCGGGTTTAAAAAAGATAGTTTGGGATAAAATTTGTCTTAATAGGGATTTATCTACATGTTTTCCTAACAAAGATACTTTTAATAATCGTTGGCGCGAGATTCAAACCAATGTAAAAAGTAATGTAAAATAAATAAAAGCAATGTAAATTAAAAAATAAAATATAAGTTACTGTTTTATATTTAAAAAAACAATGTAAATTTCCACATTGCTTTGCTATGGTTTTTACTTTTATGAATTATAGACAATAGATTCCATAAACATACATATCTAAGTTTATGGAGCTAAGTAAATGCAACCAATTCGAATTACCTACAACCAAGCCTGTGAACTTCTCAGTATCAAACGTGCTGGCTTAAGATTACTGATTCGGCAGGATTCATCATTTCCAAGACCGATTAAATACGGTACATCAAAACAAGCACCAGTCTATTTCGATTATGCCGATCTTATGACGTGGCATAACGCGCAGAAATCCAATGCTGTGATAGAGGCTTGATCATGAAATACATTACTAAAGCAATCAGCCAATTATCAAAAGTCTCTCGTGGTCTAGATCGTTCACATCCTGAATATGAGCCAAAAGACCAGGATAAATTAGCCAATTACTTACGCCGTGCGATTAAAACAGTTCATAAGTTAGAGCGTAATCATGATGACTTACAAACAGATGTTTGCACCATCCATAGCATGCTTACCTGTCTTTTGTCTGATGTTAAAGATAAGCACATCCCACATGAAGAAATTGTTAATCGATTATTAGAGATTCTTAATGATGGTGATAGATAAGGCTGATTTGCCTGTAGGCATGAGTGTTGAAGACTACAAGCATCTATCAAGTGATTGTCTACATAAGCTTAGAACACAAGGTATTTACAGTAAAGAAGTTCAACAGTCTTTAAAACTGGTCCTAACACATGCTTCTGACTCTGGCCTCGAAAGCTTTTACCAGTGGGCAAGAGATTTAGGTTTTATTCCTCCAGTGTACGGTTACTTGGATGACGGTACACCAGTTTTTAATGCAAAAGTTACTGCCGATCATACAGGCTTATCCATAGAAGCTGTGAATCAGCTTATCGAGATTTTAGCAATTAGACGAGAGCTACAAGGATTAGATGCGATTACGCCTGATCAAATAAATAGAGCTCAGTGAGAAAAGAAATGCGTACCAGTCAAATTGAACAAGTTCTTGCTCATTTAAAGCAAGGCAATACGATTAGCCAAGCTGAGGCCATTAATAATTTTAATTGTTATCGGCTTAGTGCTGTGATTAAGCAGCTGCGTAATCAAGGTTATGAAATCATGACCCGATTAGAACCTAATTTAAAAAGTAAAGGTAACCACGCACGTTATGAATTAAAAGAGGTGGCAGCATGAATGCAGTAACCTACTTTGATTTTAGATTCAATGCCGTTCGAGTTGTCTCAGATGAAAAGGGCGTGTCCAGTTTTGGGCCTACCCCTACCAATGGTAGTAAGCATGAGAAACATTTTAATGTTAAACGTGATTGCGAAGTCATGTTTACTGAGCTGGAATTTGATATGAGCAAATTTGCTCACATCTATTTAGATAGTATGAATCGTCAACAAACTGTGTATTTATTGCCTCCTATACAGATATCTATAAAACCTTGTGATTTAGAGTTGACCGTCCAAATGGAGGAGCAACCTAAAGCAAAACGTAATTTTGCGCTTTGCTTTAAAAACAATTGTTTATTTACGAATGGGTATCCGAAATTTTTCACATACTCTCTTAAGGTTTCCCTCAATTTTGAGGGTATCTATTTAGTAAGCTTATCAAATATTTCTAGCTTAATACTTGCACTACGAAAAGTTCGTAGTTATAGTTACTTCGCTTTGAGCAAAATCTCAAGGTTAGTCTTGGCAGACTATACCAATAAAGGCGTACATAGTCCGCATCGGGCTTTTTTTGTGCGTAATATCTCTATGCATTCGCATGTTATGGCGAGGCTGGAGAGGGACATATTTATATGTGCAGGTTTCCTTTATTGCCTGTCTGCCAACCCTTTTCAGCTTTGCCACCTAAATTACTTGGCAGTAACTGGCAAAGCTCCATTAAATAAAGGAGCGCATTAATCATGCCTAAAACAAATAATTTAGTTTCCGCATCTTCTACGACATTCCGTAGTAATTCACCAGCTACATTTTTTGATAAACCTAAAGATGCCACTCCACAAGATTGCAAAGAAGTCGCTCAGACGTTGGTTGATCAAGCGCGTTCAGTATTAGCAGTAATTAATAAACAAGATCCTGATACAGATTGGTTGTTCATCCAAATTGGTTTAATTCAGAATCTTTTATCTCAAGCAAGTGCAGCTATGTACATGCTCGATTTAGATCAAGTTGTCCTTATGACTCAGCGTGAGGAGGCTTAATTATGTCAAATAAAAAATCGATAAATACATATGATGCAGGTGACATGGCCGATGCTTATGCAAATGGGCAAGAGTCATTGCAATGGCTTTCTACACTAATCGCTCAAATTAGAAGTGAATTTGGGACTTTACAGCCTGTGTGTAGCGCACACGGCGTACATGAAGCTCATTTCGATAAATTAAATAGTTTACTTAGTTTAACTGATTTCTTGGCGTTAGATCGAATGGATAGCTTTACTCGATTGCAAGAGATGTATGGCGAAGAATATGAGGAGGCAAAGCGTGAACGCGAAAAATAAAGCCCCATTATTAATCACTGAAGATAATCAGATTTCCCAAAAACAACAAAGCCCACTTATGGGAGTGGGCGAAGTTGCAAGCGATTCAATTATTGAAGCACTTGAAGATCAAACTAGAATTTTATTAAACGGCAATCCGTTAAAAAAAGCAATGGTTTTAACACATGGTGGTTGTCCACCTGAAATACGCCGTTCATCCATTGAGGATGCATCTCTATATGGTGAGTCAAGTCCTGATGCCCTCTATGGTTTAGCCGTATTTGATCTATACAATGAGCATTTACAACCAACAGGCGCAGTATTCACCGACCCTACTACCGATGGGTTTAAGGATATTGTATTTGGTCACGGTGGTATGTACTTCAATCGAGATAAGATCAATCAATTACCCTTGGTTGTGACGGATGACCCGATACTTGCTTTTAAAACGGCATATCCAGTTTATGCACCATATCAATCAGACAAGATCAATTCATATCAGCTTAGTACATTGATAAAAGCCCATCCTAATCTATGTGTAATTGCCCCTGTACATCAACAGAATGACCTTAAACGCCGTTACACTGACCTTAACGTCAAAATGGTGTTTATTCCTGAGCCTCCATTAATCGAATTGGCTCAGGATGAGCTGGATGAAATGATTAAACTGGCTATTGAACAGGAAAAAGGCATCATCTGGGATGAAATTATCCCCTTGGATAATTCAGGAACCAGTAAAGCTCAACCCTATCCATTGCACGCTTTACCACCTTTGTTACAAGGAGCTGCTAAGGCAATTGCAGAGTATGTACAGGCACCAATTGCAATGACAGCTCAATGTGTCATAGGCGCAATTTCTCATATAGCTCAAGGTCATGTGAATGCACCACATCAATTTAATACCCACGGCGAACCATGTAGTTTATTTTTACTGACTGAAGGGCAGAGTGGTAGCCGTAAAAGCACCAGTAAAGGATTAGCTGACAAGGCTATTATGGAATTTGAACGTGAAGCATATGACGAATACAAAGATGCTTATCAAGAGTGGAAAACAATACAGGCAGGGCTCCCTAAAGTAGATCGAGAAGCATTCCTAGCTGAAAATCCACCACCGCATGACCCCAGCACATTATTTAGTGATGGCACGCTTGAAGCTGTTGCAGGTTTATTTATTGATGGTGCACTAAGAAATGCTTCTATTTCAAGTGATGAAGCTGGTCAATTCTTTGGTGGCCACACAATGAAAGGAGATACCAGGACTCAAGCATTGGGAAGCTACACTAAATTATTCGATGATGGCTCTATTCAGCGGACTAGATCAAAGTCAAATTTAAACGGTAGTGGTAGGGCCTATGAAGTACGTTTGACATTTAATCTACAAGGGCAGCATGAGGTCTTATCGGATGCACTTAAAGATGATGTATTGAGAGAACAAGGCTTTTTGCCTAGATTCATTCTTTCAGTTCCTGAAAATTTGGCAGGTACACGACTACAAGATAGTGATTTTGCAGATAAGTCGGCGAATCTGGACCATCGGTTAATTGCTTATTGGGAACGCTGTAAAACACTGTTAGACCCATGCCCGATGCCTTTTAATACCAATGCACAGGCATTGCAAGAGCGCCGTGTTATACAGCTAAGTAGTGAGGCAAAACAGATTGATTTAGCCTTTTACAATGAGTGTGAGCAACAACAAGGCAAAGGTTGTAAGTATGAGCATATCCAGCCATTTGCTAGTCGTGCAAGCCAATTGGCACGGCGATTAGCTACAGTATTTGCTTTCTTTCAAAATGAGACAGCGATTACAGAGCAAACCATGCAGGGTGCTTGTGACATTATCAAACACTCATTAAGTGAGTGGTTACGCTACGCCGAGATTGAGAGTAAAAAGGAGAGTGATGCACAGCATTTATTGAATTGGCTTATTAAAAAATGTGAGATGGACAATCAAACACAAATGCTTTATCAATTGGTTCAAAGTCGCTGTATACCTAAATATCTTAGAAAAAAAGAAGTATTCGAAATGACAACTAATGAATTGATTGTTACAAACCATATCGTAGTGTCTAAGGATGTTAAGCGACTTATATTAATCAACCCTATCTTATTAAAAATAAATAAGAAGGGGAAAGTGGGAAAGTAGGAAAGTGATTTATTAAGTTTATGATATAAAACACCTTTTAAGATTCCCAGCAATTTATAAAAAGGGAAAGTGGGAAAGTTATAACAGACAGACTTTCCCACTTTCCCTTTAGTAGATTTATAGGGGAAAGATTTAATTTTATAAATATCAATAGTATACAGGTGTATTTTCCCACTTTCCCGACTTTCCCATAATTTAGATAAAAATATCAAATCCTTGAAATTTAGGAGTTGCTGCCATAGACCGATGCACAGAAAATACAGAATGAATAAAAATATCGCCATTACGAGGATATTTCTTACATCAATACTTTTTACACCCAGTCTATTAAGGCGCATTTCTGTATATCAATATGCTTTTGGATATCTGCTCAATCCAATTTTGGATTTACCGTTGAAATCAATAACAAAGACCGCCTAGGCAGTCTTAAGGGTTAGATTTTAAATCCAGCCCTTTTTGATTGAATCATAACAAGCTTATTATGAATATAGATCCATCTTACGACCTTTGCCGATGGACTTCATTCTTTTACGAGAAGCATTTACGGAATGGGCTTTCAATTGAGCCTTTTTAGTCGCAGCGCGTTGTTCGGCTGATTGGCGTATTTTTTGATTACCTAAGCGCTTATTCACTAAGATTTTAGCGCCGTTGCGAATAGCGAAATGTGCTTTGTAGTGAATTTCACGACCAGCAATATTTTTTTTCGTTGGTGTGCCATTGGATAGTTCTTTACCAGTTGCAGCATCAAAACCTTTCTCTTCATCTGCTTCAGATGGAGTACCATAAATAAATTCACGTTCAAACGTTTCCAACGGCTCGCCGTCATTAGGCATGTTTGCAATAATAGTAGCTGTTGCTGCTTCAATCGCATCGTCAGCAGCTTCAATATCGATATCGAAAATAGTATGAATAGTGTCTTCGCTTACACCAAATGAGAGAAATGCATCTATAACACAATTAGTTAATAGTTGATGGTAAATATTTTCATCATCACCAACACCACCCAGAGCTTCAATAATCAAAGCATCAAGGCAATCAGTTGGTAACTCATCGTCAGCGAGGCTATCAGTGCTAATTGTCTCTACTAGGGCATAAATGATATTTAAAGCCTGTTGGCGAACCTCTTCAATGAAAGCGTCTATTTCGCGCTTAAGGAGTACATGAGATTGATTCTTTTGAGCTGAGGAATCAAAATCGCGCATAAGGTTTTGTCGTGGTTTCTGGTTAAAAGGGTTATCTGAACCAAACATTTTTTCACACCTATTATTAATCAAGACATCATGCCTATCAAAAAATATTAAGTGAAAATTAACCTGGTATTTATTCTAAGTTCCAGCCTTGGGTACGGCGCATTATTTATGCACTTCAGTTAAGTGGAACAGAAGCTAAATATGTAAGCAATTTTGATTAAGCTTAGATTCATCGTAAGGCTTGATTAGTTATATGGCTTGGAATATTAGAGATGTTTTTCATTAACACAAATATAAGCCTCAATCTAAAGAGTAGGGGTTTTAAGAAAAATGAATTAAATTTGACGCTCCTAAAAATTTGGGAACGTCAAATTATCAATGTCCACACGCCGTATAAATCTAATAGAAAAGGCTCTAAAGTATCATCTGGAAATAATCGAGTTAGGGCAAAAAATACTCCTACGCAAATCAGAACTAAGAAAAATGACAGGAAATATTTTAGAGATTTGAACTATAAAGAAAGTCTCTTATTTACGATGACACGTAAGTTAAAAGAAGCTCAAAATATAGTGAATGAAGTGAACCAATACGGCAGTAATGGCTTTACTTACAATTTTGATGATGGTTTATCAGTAGATCCGTTAATTTTTAAACGTTTGCCTGAACCATTGAAGACCAGAGTGTTAAACGAGATTAAAAGCATAAATAGATTATTCCAGATTACATATGAACTAGAACTACAAACACGCCTTTATAACGCTTATTTTTACTTGATGGAAATGAAATGGCAAAAATACAAAATATTGAACATACCTTTAACTGAAGCACGTATCACGGCGCAAGAATGGCGTGAATATGCTCTAAATGAAATTATTTGCTGTCAAGGTGCCATCATTAAGATTGAAAATAGCCTAATTACTCGAGGGCAGTTCATTTATTACTACCATAATGATACTCAGTACATTATGAGTGATGTAGAAAAGAAAGGGGAGGGGCTTTACTTGAAAGATGATTATAAGATTAGCTTCAGTGAATGGCTTAAAACAGATCGTTCGATTTCATTAGAAATGAGTGACCTAAATTTAACTTTTCCGTTTAATGGTTTGATATGTAAAAAACAAGCCCAGTATTAGGGCTTATTTGAATCTAGTTTCTCTTTATACAAATATCTGTAGTCTTATCTTTTGTTATGTAACATGATAAGGAGTCCGAGTTAATAAGCTTAATATCATCAATTTTATTATAGAAAAGATTGCGGTGATAATATGTCGCATCTTTTCCGTTTAAGCTAATTCCACATTCAATATTATTGTCGCTCTTTTTATCGTAACAAATCTGGGTTTCAGCTTCATAAGATTTCTTACCAATCTGCATTGATTCATAAGTGCCACCAGCACCATATCCAGTGGATAAGATACATGGTGAATGGTTTATTATCTTATCTCCTTTAAATATATAACAAACAGCAACTTTTTCACCTGTTGGGGCAGCATGGGCAATATGATGAAATGATACTATTGCAAGCATATAAACAATATTTCTTTTAAACATTCCATTTCTCCCCCATCCCAAGTCCTCCAGTAATCGCATGAGCTAACAATCTGTTGCTCACATTTTGATTGATAGTACCACTATTTTGATTCTTAACAACAACTTCCTGTGGTGCTGGTGAAGTTAAAAACTCTTTTGCAGGCAACACATTTGATTCTACTTTTGGGGGCATATAATTCGCTGCAAGATTATTTGAACGTGCTGCTACAGGTGTAATAGTTGACTGGGTATTGAGCATTGAGGTTTGAGACTTGGCTTTCTGTAGTATTGTCTCAGCTTGATTTTTGATAGCATTATTTGCAATGGGTAAAGGTGACTTTTGATTATTTAAAATTTTCTGGCCTACATGACGCATCACATCAACACCACCACCATGCGCTTTATTTAATCCATCACCATCATAATTACCAACCCCATTAGAATTTTTCATCCCTGCAAATTGCTGTGCGGTTTTATTGGCTAAAGCTGTTGAATTCCCTGTTTTAATCCATTGATCGAGTTTCTTCTTACCTCCAAGATAATGAATTGCAAGTTTATCCTGATTCTCAGGGGTCATCTTATCACTATCTTTCAATCCTGCTTCTCTAGCCATTTGGGAAAAGGCGTATTCACCTGTTTTTCTATTTTTTGTTCCACGTATAAATTGATACCGACCACCAGCCGTAGACTCTGAACCTGCTTTTACAAGTCGATTTTGATACTCCTTAAATTCCCCTATAGTCATTTCTGAAATCGGTATAGGAGGTCGCACCGTTGCGCCACTATATATTGCATCATAGCCCGATGTACCAAAAGCCCCTTTTTTAGATTCTACTCTCGCAATTTCATCTAATAATGGCGCATATTCACTTGTTGAAAATGATTGTTGGGCAACTGCTCCAAACTTAACTGGCTCCCCACCATTTTCACCTTTACCACCATACTGGCTTCTTAACAGGTAACTTGGATTAGGTTGTCCATTAAATTTTTCATTCCATTTTTCTTTGCCCCAGTCATACAGGGACTTAGCCATTCCAGCAGGTGTAAGTTTCAAAGCAGCACTGACAAGCTTTGAAATCATTGACGGTATATCAGCCTCAATTAAAGAATCCGTCCATTCTTTTACATACGGCGCTACGATACCACCTAGCTTCTCACCTACCCATGAACCTATTGCAGCCCCTGCAATTGTTCCAACGGGACCAAAGATACTTCCTACTGCACCACCAGCAACTCCACCAACAGCCGAACCTACAGTACCGCCTTTTTCTTTAGTTGATTTAGTACCCCAATCGCTAAATGACATAGCAGTGAGTAATGCACCAATTACAGGTAAACCTTTACCAAATTTGAGGATTTTAGCTAGACCTTTGCCTAAGCCTTTACCTTTGCCAAGTAGACCAGCCAAAAGGCCACCTAGTAGACCACCACCAGCACCAAGTAGCTTTCCTAATCCACCGAGCAAACCGCCCCTAGATTGCAAATTATCAGCAATTCGCTGAAGTAACTTTACTTGTTTTCGATTATGGTCACTTTGTTCTTTAGGCAATGGCTCATTACGTTTGCGTGACTTCATCCAACCTGTAAGCGGACGTAGCATAAATCCAGCTGCTCGCTTAACTGGTGTCAATGCTGTGACAACTTCATTCATTGCATCTACTGTAGGGTCGGTGCCATGTGCATTAACCGCCGTGTTTCTTATTGTATTAACAAGCGTTTCAGCAATTTTGCGGAAAGGTTGCTTTGTTTGACCAGTAGATAAGGAATGTTGAGAAGTATCTTCGGTTTTCTTGCTTCCAAACTCACGTATAACATCTTCAGTGCTGTTAATTTCAATCGCACGGCGTTTAGGCTGCGTTATGGATTGTGACTTGATTTCGGCTGTTTTATTGGACTCAGCTATTAAATCTTCAATTGATTTAGCAGCTCGATTGAGCGCCGTTGTAGATTTTTTACTTGAATGAATGAAGTCATCTAGATCAATAGCTGGTTTGTTAGCATCAAGGATAGCTTGTTCAAATGCACTGAGTTTAGGCTGTGAATTACGGTGTTTAATCTCGTCTAAGCAAGACTCCAATATCTTTTGACGGAGTCCATTTCATTCACTAAAGGATTGAGTGCTTGTTTTTGATAAGAAATAAAACCTAGAGCATCATACTGGAGTATGGTTTTTTCCTTTTCATCATCATTATTGTTACGGCTGCTCATAGTGAAATCTGCATTAAAAGTCTTATTTAAATCTTAGCTTGGCCATGTCTTATCATTTTTTATAGTTCCACTTATAAGAGGGGAGAAAAAAGCGAGTAAATCGGATTCTTTTGACTAGTTTTTTGACCAGTTCAAGTGATGAATTATTTATTTTTATTCATAGTGTTATGGAAGAATGGAACTAGTCAAAAAAAATATTAGGATTGAAGATATTCTTTAGTTTGTTTGGCATTTGAAATGACGGGCTTTTTACATCACAGAATTAACTAAGGAGTATCTCATGGGCGGAAAATCAGCAAAATATGCCGAGTCATGGACACCAGAACGGAAAAGAAAACAACGGGATTGGATGTTAGAGAATAAACCGTGGCTAAAATCAACAGGTCCAATTACAGAAGAAGGGAAAAAGAAATCAAGCCAAAATGCGACAAATCATTTTGTGAAGACTTCTTTAAAAACTTTAGATAAAATTATGAAAAGACAAGAAAAGGTACTTCAGTTACTAAGAAGTGATGTGGCTATGGAAGAACATATGAAAGAAATAGAAGATGAAATTACAGGCATAAAACGAATAATACGAGGCTCTGGAACTGAACAAAAGTAAAGAATACGAACTATTAAATAATAAGAACTCAAATTTAGTTCAGAGTTTTTTTAATGACTTATTTAGTAGACGATAAAATTAATGCTTTGGCTCTTAGTCAGAACCTACTTACTAGACAGATTCAATTAGCTGGTATTGGTGTGTTTAATGACACGGCGAGGGAATTGCTAAGCATTGCTCGTGATCGTGGAATCAGCATAGGTGATGCTTATCTTGAAATGATGGATAACCTTACCCAATCAGAAAAAAAGCATTCACAGGCTCAGCAGGCAGCATTAAATGCATATGATAGACATATTGCTGAACATAAGGATGAAATTGATCATTTAAATAAACAAATCAAGCAATCTGAACATAAGGTTGTACAGTTAGAACAAGATATTATTCTGAATAAAAATCTGTTGGTTGACCAGAAGAGTGAACTGAAGAAAAAGAATTTCTCTGATGAGCAAATTGAAAAAGTCTTGAGTATGAATAAACCTTTTGATGAACACATAGTTAAAACTGAAATCCAAGAGCTAGTTTCAGAAGTTAACAGAGCTAAACAGCGTGTTAGTCAAATTTATGCAACGGCTAAAGAAGTTCAATTAGAAATTTATTACAACCAGTAACGGAACCACCTAAATTTTGTTATTAAGCAAAAGTAGATAATTAAAACCTACCAAACATTATGTAGTTTGCATTTGCCACATGAGAACTTTCACCTTCTCATGTGGTTTTTTTTCCATTGAGATATTTAGTACCTGATACCACCAAGACTTTTTGATTCGTCATTTTTGGCGAAACAAATAAATTCATCTCTGTACACGACAAAAAAAGATAACTCATTGAAATAATGGCATAATACTTGTTTTCTGACGACGAATATGATGAC
>NZ_NHRP01000033.1:0-32363 GCF_002165385.1 Acinetobacter sp. WCHA39 | reverse complement strand
GTCATCATATTCGTCGTCAGAAAACAAGTATTATGCCATTATTTCAATGAGTTATCTTTTTTTGTCGTGTACAGAGAGTTTTTTTATAAAAAAGGCTTGTCAGCAAGAAAGTTTATCACTAATATACACATCCATCGGGGGCGTGGCGAAATTGGTAGACGCACTGGATTTAGGTTCCAGCGCCGCAAGGTGTAAGAGTTCGAGTCTCTTCGCCCCCACCAAATTTAAAAAGTAAGAGTTTCTTACTTTTTTTATGATTAAATCAGAAATGAATTGATCATGTAGTTATAGAGGATTGGTGTAATGGTAGCATGACGGTCTCCAAAACCGTTCGTCAAGGTTCGAGTCCTTGATCCTCTGCCAAATAAATAAAAAAGCCCTTGTATTTACAAGGGCTTTTTTATTTTCTCAATTTAATGCTTGAGTGAAAATATAGAAATATTTGCTCAAAGCATATAAAGCATATATAGCCTGTTTTAGCTTATATAAAAAAGACTAGGGAACACATAGGTTTCCTAGTCTTAAGTTGGTGGTTTTATATATTGATCGATTATGGTGTTGCTAATACAGTTGCCAAGAGTGGTAAATTTTGCCCTGTAGCAGCAGCTTAGGATTTACGCATAAAAGTAAAAAATTAATGCACTATAGCCCAGAAAATAGCATCACAATCTCAGGCTTTCTGAGTTGTTCTCGCATATAAGAACTGAGTAAGCCTTGCTTTAACTGATAAATCGTCGTTTTCCATTTTCTCGCTAAGGCGATCAAACGATGCCACACCAATATACACAGGCTATATGATTTCGTTGACTTTGACCCTTGCGACACTGGCAACGTTCTATACCTGTCGTTTGTTTTAACTCCCGATGCACCTGCTCAATACGCCAGCCAACTGCACAGATTGTTTTGATCTCATCAAGAGTACGAGTCGTTGTTGCATTCGTCACAATATAATCTGTACGTTCGGTAGAGAACGGTAAACAGTAAACCTGTAATGAATGACCTTTGGGAAAACCGTGTAAATGGACGCTATAGAGTCTGTAAATAAAACTGTGTAAACGCTTAAACTAAGCCCTGATGCTGTTGGGGTTAACTAAGGTGTTTATTATGAAAGATGAAGCAATGTTGGCATTAGCAAAAGAGCTTGCCAAAAATCTAAAAACTGAAGCTGACCTCAATGATTTTAGTCGAGCGTTAAAAAACTCACTGTTGAGACTGTTCTTAATGCCGAGCTTACTGAACATTTAGGGTATGAAAAAAATAGCTCTCGCACCAACAAAAATGCACGTAATGGCTATACCACGAAGGGCTTATTAACTGATGATGGTGAGTTTGATCTCGATACACCTAGAGATCGTGATGGTACATTTGAGCCACAGTTGATTAAGAAAAACCAGACTCGTATCACGCAAATGGACAGTCAAATTTTATCGCTATATGCCAAAGGAATGACCACACGAGATATCGTTGCCACATTCAAAGAAATGTACGATGCAGATGTATCACCAATGCTCATTTCCAGAGTTACAGATGCGGTCAAAGAGCAAGTAATCGAATGGCAAAACCGCCCTTTAGATACTCTATATCCCTTGCGCAGCAGTGCTGCTCATTATATGGATTGTATCGTCGTTAAGCTACGTCAGGACAGTTTAGTTATAAACAAGGCTGTATACCTCGCATTAGGCGTCAATACTGATGGACAGAAAGACCTATTAGGCATGTGGATGTCAGAAAACGAAGGTGCTAAATTTTGGTTATCTGTCCTGACCGAACTTAAAAATCGTGGTTTAAAGGATATTCTGATTGCCTGTGTAGATGGCTTAAAAGGCTTTCCTGATGCGATTAATACGGTCTATCCTGATACCCATATCCAGTTGTGTATCATCCACATGGTACGCAATAATCTCAAATATGTGAGTTGGAAAGACTATAAGGCTGTAACTGCCGATTTAAAGAGGATTTATCAATCTGTTATGGAAGATGCAGCGTTACAGGCTTTAGATGAATTTGGGCAAAAGTGGGATGACAAATACCCTCAAATCAGCAAGTCATGGTTATCCAACTGGTCGAATTTAAACACGTTTTTTGCTTACCCAATGGATGTTCGTAAAGCAATTTATACGATAAATGCAATTGAGTCACTGAACAGTGTTATCCGTCATGTGACGAAGAAAAGAAAAATCTTCCCAACGGATGATTCAGTGAGAAAAGTGGTATATTTAGCGATTATGGCACCAAGCAAAAAATGGGTAATGCCTACCCAAAATTGGAAAGCTGCTATGAATCGTTTTAGCATAATGTTTGTAGAGCGCGTAACGATATATTTTTAAATCTGCATTTACACAGAATTATTTACAGGCTCATAAAAGAAGCAAAGCCGAGGCTTTGCTTCTTTATCAACAAAACTTAGATTTTGCCAATTAGATCATTAATTTGTTTCGCTTGTTCAGCTGCATTACCTGTATATGTTGCAGGTGTTAATTCAGCCAAACGTGCACGTTCGTCAGCAGGAACTTGTAATAATTCATCACCATTTACGAAGTTCACCATCATCTCACGCGTCATTGCTTGACCACGAGTCAATGCTTTTAATTTTTCGTATGGCTTTTCAACGTTATAACGACGCATCACGGTTTGGATTGGCTCTGCAAGAACTTCTTGTGCTTGGTCTAAATCTTCATTTAAGCGGTTCGCGTTCAACTCAAGTTTACCAATACCTTTTAAGCAAGCATCAAAAGCAATCAAGCTTTGTGCAAAACCAACCCCCATGTTACGAAGAACAGTTGAGTCAGTTAAGTCACGCTGCCAGCGAGAAACAGGAAGTTTTTCACCAAGATGACCCAATACCGCATTTGCGATACCTAAGTTACCTTCAGAATTTTCGAAGTCAATTGGGTTTACTTTATGAGGCATGGTTGATGAACCAACTTCACCGTCTTTTAATTTTTGCTTGAAGTAACCCAGTGAGATATAGCCCCAAACATCACGGTTAAAATCGATCAAGATCGTGTTGTAACGACGTAATGCATCAAACAATTCAGCCATATAGTCATGTGGCTCAATTTGTGTGGTGTATGGGTTAAATGCTAAACCTAAAGATTCTACAAATGCTTGAGCATGTGCAGCCCAGTCAATTTCTGGGTAAGCAGATAGGTGAGCATTGTAGTTACCGACAGCACCATTGATTTTGCCAAGTAATTCGACATTTTCAAATTGCTTGATTTGGCGCGCTAAACGATAAGCAACGTTTGCCATCTCTTTACCCAATGTAGTCGGGCTTGCAGTTTGACCATGTGTACGAGACAACATTGGTTGTTCAGCATGTGTGATTGCCAAAGCAGAAATCGCATTGAGGATTTGTTCCATGCTTGAAACTAAAACTTCACGACCATTTTTAAGCATTAATGCATGAGATAAGTTGTTGATGTCTTCAGATGTGCATGCAAAGTGAATGAATTCGCCCGCATTTTTTAATTCATCAATATTGGCAATTTTTTCTTTAAGGAAATATTCAACTGCTTTTACATCATGGTTAGTTGTACGTTCAATTTCTTTAATGCGGTTTGCATCTTCTTCAGAAAAATTCGTCACAATCGCATCTAAAGCAGCATTCGTTTCAGCAGAAAATGCAGGTACTTCGATGATTTCTGCACGATTTGCAAGTGCTTGTAACCAACGCACTTCAACAGTGACACGAGCGTGGATTAAACCAAACTCAGACAAAAAAGGGCGTAGAGCATCGCATTTGCTCGCATAACGTCCATCAAGTGGTGAGAGTGCGGTTAAAGCATTCATACAGATTCCTTAAAGTTTGTCTCTCTTGCAGAACTTTATTTATTCCTCAAGAGAGATTTATAGAGGTTGTAAAACGGTATAAAAAATTTGCTCTAGCATCGGTTTAAGCGACCTGATACTGCAAACGAGCAAGAGCTTGAATATCTTGTAAAAGCTTACGTTTACTAAAGATCATACTCCATGAGCTACCGCCCAGTTGTCGCCATAAATGCGCAAGTTGTAGACCTGTAAAGAGGCAAGCACGGATTCGATTTGTATGATTCATATCTTTAAAAGCTTCAGCATTACCACGCACAAGGATACGTGGATTAATTTGCCCAGCAGTTTCAACATAGGTCTGAGCTAAATTGGCAATAATACTTGGGTGCAAATAGTTATTATCGAAAAAAGACAACTGTTTTAGGATTTTTTGTTGAGCCGTTTCGATAATTTTGACGTATTCAGGATTGCTATAAACTTTCTTTTCTAATTGCAATAACGCCATTGCATAAGACATTGGGAGTTTAGCAGTCGACATTTTCGGAATACGAGATTTAGGCGCAGTATTAAAAGGTTGGGTTATACAACCTTCTAATGTTTTTAAACCAAGAGAGATATCTGCAAGTTGATTAAAAAAATCTAAAGTTTGAGTGGCATTATTGGTGGCTGGGCGAATATTAAGACTGGCTTTAATCAGTAGTTCAAAATAAAAATTACCGCTATCGCCAATACTTTGCTGACCCGCCATTGCAGTCATATGCGTGAGCTGAGTTGCTTGAAACACAGCAGCCAATGCCAAAGCACGATTTTGTCGAACATTCAACGCTTGGGCGTGCTGAAAGGGTAACTCCACCATGCTTCGCTTCCAATTTCCTTAAATAAAATCTGGTTCAGGTGCATTGGTATGGTGAATCACACCACCACCTAAGCACACTTCTCCAGAGTAGAACACCACGCTTTGTCCAGGAGTTACAGCTCTTTGTGGTTCATCAAACTCAACTCGAATACCATTTTCGGTTTGCTCATCACGATAAATTGTACACGCTTGATCAGGCTGGCGATAACGGGTTTTTGCCGTGCATCGGAATCCTGTACTTGGGATGTCCTGTTCACCTGCGACCCAATCAACCGACTCACTCCAAAGCTGTGTGCTTTGCATGAGTGGGTGCTCATGTCCTTGACCGATCACCAAGCGATTATTGGCAATATCTTTATGTAATACGAACCATGCACCTTCTTGTACACCTTTCATACCACCGATACCAATACCACCGCGTTGACCGAGCGTATAGTACATCAAGCCATGATGTTCACCAACTTCTTTACCTGACTCTAAAACAATTTTTCCAGCTTGTGCAGGTAAATATTGTTTTAAGAAATCGGTGAAACGACGTTCACCAATAAAGCAGATACCCGTCGAATCTTTTTTCTTGGCAGTTGCCAGATCTAACTCTTCTGCAATGCGACGAACTTCGGGTTTCTCAATTTCGCCCACAGGGAATAAGGTCTTGTTAATTTCACGACCATGTACCGCATGTAAGAAATAAGTCTGGTCTTTATTATTATCGACACCACGCAGTAATGGGGCATAGGTTTCGCCACGTGAATTCTGCATGCTTGCACCACGACGGGCATAGTGACCTGTTGCAATAAAGTCTGCACCCAAAGTCATCGCATGATCGAGGAAGGCACGGAATTTAATTTCTTTATTACACAAGATATCTGGGTTTGGTGTGCGACCTGCAGCATATTCAGCCAAGAAGTGTTCAAACACACGATCCCAATATTCCATGGCAAAGTTCGCAGTGTGCAGCTTGATACCAATTTTATCTGCAACGGCTTGCGCATCAGCTAAGTCTTCAAGTGCTGTGCAGTATTCCGTACCATCATCTTCCTCCCAGTTTTTCATGAAAAGACCTTCAACTTGATATCCTTGTTGAAGTAATAATGCGGCAGAAACAGAGGAGTCTACACCACCAGACATACCGACGATGACACGTTGTTGCATCTAATTAAGCATCCAAATGAGAAGTTAATGAGGGAGAGAAAGGGTGCTCATAAATGAGCGATAAGGGATATTTTTTGCCAGCAAGGGCATCTTCAATTACTTTTACAACCAATGGGCTTCTAGCACGTGCTGATTCTTGTAGCTCATCTAAGTTCATCCATACTGTACCAACAATACCTGTATCCAGTTGCGCATTTTCTTCAACTGAGGTGACATGTGCTAAAAAGCAAAAACGGTAATAGGTACGATCTGGAAACATCGGGGGAGTATAGGTATAAATACCGAGCAGATGATCAATTTCAACATGATGACCTGTTTCTTCTAAGGTCTCACGAATCGCTGCTTGAATAATGGTCTCATCGCATTCTACATGTCCCGCAGGTTGATTAAACACGGTATGTACAAAGCCTTCGCTGTGTTCTTCAACAAACAGAAAACGTCCGTCTTTTTCGACTACAGTAGCGACTGTGACATGGGGTGTCCAAGCGGTCATAGAAAGCACCATGATTTTAAAAAACGTATTCTACAAAATTTGAGAGTTTTTGGCTATGGTAGTGCTGATGGGGAATTATTGAATTAATCTAAATTTTTCATTTCATTAATAATTGTATCCAGCAACCAGAAATTTTCTTCAATTGAAATAGCCTTTTTGCTTAATTCATCTATATTCTTTCCTTCTAGTGTCCATAGAAAAGGATAAAATGAAAAGACCTGATTCCCAGTAAGTTCTTGAATATCAGTTTTCCAATTATGCCACCTTAAAGAGCCATAAAATTGATCGAGATCGCCATTTAAACACCAATTTAAGAAATCTGAATAACCAATCTCTAAATTCTCCCATCTTAAATAGTCGGGAGCAAGATAATAAATATCACCTAAGTTTTCTCCCAAACCACCACAATTTATCGAAAAATAACCACCCAGAATATCGTCGGCTATAAGTAAATAATCAGGTTGCTTATGTTGTTGGGTGATTGTTTTTCCAATATTCCATTCATGAATTCCACGATCTAACCTTTTGCTGCCAGAACCTAAAACTCTCAACCATCCATGATCAATGAGTAAACCACCAGTTTCATAAATCATAGCTCCCATTGAGGAGCGAGTCGTCACTTGGATTGAAAGTAATTCACTTTCTGCTCTGTTTATATTATTAGGTAGCATTTCAAATTGATTCTTAGCCGTTTCCAACCAGCTTTTAATGAGAATCCAACCTGATTCCTTAGTATCTATTAGTTCATTTAGTTGTTTCATTGTTCTTTGAGTTCGTTAGTGTGAATTGATTAAATGGATATAAATTTAATTATTCTTATAATTATCCTTCACTTTCACATAATGGCGTGCTGAATAAGGAAGGAATTCCATTTCTTTTTCAGTTAGTGCACGAACTTGTTGTACTGGACTACCGACATAGAGATAACCGCTTTTTAACACTTTACGTGGTGGCACAAGGCTACCTGCTCCAATCATTACATCATCTTCAATAATCACGTCATCTAAAACAACGGTATTAATCCCGATCAGGACACGATTACCAATGGTACAACCATGTAAAGTCACATGATGTCCAACCGTCACATCCTCTCCAATGACCAGCGGAGAACCATTTGGTTTAGACTGATTTTTATGACTGACATGCAACATACAGTGATCTTGCACATTACTATTTTTTCCAATTTGAATCGAATTTACATCACCACGAATCACGGCAAAGGGCCAAACAGAAACATTCTCTGCTAATTTGACATCACCGATGATGACAGACATGTCATCCACATAACAGCTTGAATCAACATCAGGTTTTTGATCGAGATAGGGACGAATATTCTTAGCCATGAGTATGATCAATATAAAATATAGATGAATTATAAAATAAAAAAGCATTCATGCCCAAGAGCATGAATGCTTAATATCAGCAATTCTAAAATTAGAATAAGTTACTAAAGAACATCTTGATATGGTCAATTAGACGAGCAAAGAAGCTTGCTTCTTCAACTGGTTTTAATGCAACGAGGGGTTTCTCTGCAATCACTTTACCATCAAGGCTTGCAACTAATTTACCCACAACTTGACCTTTGGCTAAAGGCGCATTCAATTTAGGTTGAACTACAAGTTGAGTTTTGATTTTGTCCGCTTGACCTTTAGGCATGGTTACGTTGAAGTTTTCAGCAAGACCAATTTGAACATTATCTTCTTTACCAAACCATACTTTTGCTTTAGCAAGCACTTGGTTAGCAGGTTGTACATTTGCTGTTTCGAAGTTTGCAAAGCCCCATGCTAATAGAGTCCGAGTTTGACTAGCACGTTCATTCATGCTCGGTGTGCCAAAGATGACTGAGATCAAACGCATTGGTCCACGTTTACTCGAAGTGGTTAGGCAATAACCCGCTTCATCAGTGTGCCCTGTTTTTAAACCATCAACACTTGGATCTGTATAAAGCAGGGCATTACGGTTGCCTTGTTTAATACCATTAAATGTAAATTCTTTTTCCGAATAGATTGGGTAGTATTTAGAGCTATCTTTAATAATATGTTGTGCTAGTACAGCCATATCTTTAGCAGTTGAGTAATGACCTTCAGCAGGCATACCTGTCGCATTGATGAAATGAGTATTGATCATACCGATACGTTTGGCTTCTTGGTTCATCATATGGGCAAATGTACCTTCGTTGCCCGCAATGTGTTCGGCCATTGCTTTAGATGCATCATTGCCTGATTGAATAATAATGCCACGTAACATTTCTAGAACAGTTGCTGTACCATTTAATGGTACATACATACATGATTCAGCACTGGTACCACGACACCATGCTGATTCATTCATACGGACTTGTTCGTTGTCTGTTAATTCACCCTTTAAAAGTTTTTGTTCTATGATGTAGCTTGTCATCATTTTGGTCATAGAAGCGGGTGCGAGTTTTTCATTTTCGTTTTTTGCAGCAAGGATTTGTCCTGTCTCGTAATCCATCAATACATAGGATTTA
Organism: Acinetobacter sp. WCHA39; assembly: GCF_002165385.1. NCBI lineage: Bacteria > Pseudomonadati > Pseudomonadota > Gammaproteobacteria > Moraxellales > Moraxellaceae > Acinetobacter > Acinetobacter sp. WCHA39. Next base: position 23,600 of record NZ_NHRP01000033.1, on the reverse strand, counting down.
TTATTTAATTCTGGTGGAGACGGTAGGACAGTCGCTGCATATGAAAGGCTTGGCAAAAGTAATAATGCAGCAAGAGCGCTTTTTTGAGTCATTCTAGGTGTTCCAATATCTTGTGTGAAGCAGATGAGCCTAGCATTTTAGGACAAAGCAAAGCCGACTTCTACGGTAGAAGTCGGCTTTTTCATGCAGTATTGTAACTAATCAGTTACTTAGAATAATAATTCCGAACATCATCGCAAATTTGACGATTATCATCTTCAGATGCAGCCTTCGCATCTTTACGCGCTTCAGCAAGAGGAGCTTGGAACTCTTTGGTTTTAGCACGTTTATTGAGGATGTCTACAGCATTTGGTTCATTTGATAAGTATGATTTGACGAGGTTGTCATATGCTTTATTAAATTTTAGATCTTTGCCAATTAAATCTGGGCAGATTTCTGACAATACATAAATTGCAGCAAGTTCTTGAGGAGTCACGCCTTCAGATGTTGGTGTAACTTCAATTTTTTCAGGTTCAGATTTTTTTTCTGCGGCAAATACAGTTGTTGTGAGAAGACTAGAGGTAATGAGAAATGATAAACCTAGTGTTTTGAAAACATTTTTCTTCATAAGAACTCAAACTCAGAAACAAGACTTAAAGAATTTGAATAGCTTATAGCATAAAAATATCAGTAGATTGTATGTTTGCTGTAGGAAATTAAACGGAAGCGTTTTCAAATCTTAAATTTGAAAACGCTTCCAAATTTTAATGGCATATTAGCCTTCAAAATTTAATACATCTTCACATACTGACTTTTGTTCAGCTTTTTCAACTTCTTTCGCTGCTTCACGAGCATCTTTCAATAAGGATTGGAATTCTCCATCTTTTTGTAGACTCTCAAGGGAAGCTGACTTATCAGAATAGGTGCTTAAATAAGAACCCACCATCTTTTTGATGTTTTCGTCAAATTTAGCATTTTTTCCAATTATGCTTGGGCACATTTCAATGAGGACTTGCGCATTGGCAATATCATCTTTGATGAGTGCGTCTGCTTCTTTAGCTGAAACCGTTGTGTTTGCAAAAATTACGGGTGCTGTTAGAAGTGAAAAACTTACCCCTAAAACACGGATAAAAGTAGATAAATGTCTCATGGCGGCATAAATTTCTAATACTATGAAGTTACAAATATATATAATTCAGTGAATAATTCAATTGAAAAAACTACGTAGTAACATTTGAAGAGACAAGATCAAAGTGAATATTTTAATAGCAAATGATGATGGTGTTTTTGCACCAGGCTTACAGGCTCTAGCACAAGCGTTAAAGCCTTTAGGACGCGTCGTCGTGGTTGCACCTGAAAGTGAGCGTAGCGGTTACTCAAGTGCTTTAACTTTAGATCGTCCTTTACGACCGATCCCAATTGCAGAGGATGTTTGGGCTGTGAATGGAACGCCCGCAGATTGTGTTTATTTATCAATGAATGGTCTATTCGATTTTGAATTTGATCTTGTTGTCAGTGGTATTAATAGTGGCGCAAACCTCGGCGATGATGTTCTATATTCAGGTACGGTTGGTGCTGCATTTGAAGGTCGCCTAATGAAACATCCTGCAATCGCAGTTTCATTAGCGGGTTCAAATGTACGTTCCTATGAACATCCTAAGCATTATGCGAAAGCTGCACAATGGGTTCATGATTTTATTGCGAATGGACTACCAATTTTGCCGCCCCGTCATATTTTTAATATTAATATCCCAGATGTTGAGCAAATTAAAGGGACACAAATCACCTATCAAGGTCGTAGAGCACAATCCAAACCAATTAGTAGCCATGTCGATCCACGTGGTCGCCAAGTCTATTGGATTGGTTTAGCCGGTGAGGCGGTTACAGAACCTCAATCCGCTTCAAGTCATATTCAGTCTGATTTCTTTGCTGTCGCGAATGGTTATGTCAGTATCACGCCGATTCAAATGGATGCAACTAATTATGCTGTACTCGATAATTTACATCTTCATGTAAATGGTTAGCAGTGGCTATGTTATAACTTTGTGAATATAGGAAGTGAGAACTCGTTTTTTCTCACTTTTTTGGTACTCTTAGGCGCAAATAAATTAAGGTTTTTTCGATGAGGGCGAAGATGCATTTAAACCATGTCTCGATTTTTCTATCACGAAAAATGATTAAAACAATCGTGTTGTCTATGGCAGTAACAAGCATTGTCGTCGTTACAGGTTGTGCATCAAAACCACAAGCAAAAGGTGGTAATCGTTATGTACAGCAAGCACCCAATTATTACACAGTACGTTCAGGCGATACGCTGAGTGCAATTGCAAATCGTTATGGATTGAATTATTTAGATGTTGCTGCGCTGAATGATATTGCGCCGCCTTATCGTATTTATGTCAACCAATCATTACGTTTAAAAGGTTCTGTTGCAGAACGAACTACATCTACAAAAGCAGTGGTACAAACCGCGCCGATTCAACGTCAAACGATTAACTTACCAACACAACAACCTGTTGTTCCTAAGACACAGCCTGTTATACCCAAAGCTGTTGTTCCAGCAAATCCTGTTACACCATCTTCAACGACGCTTGCTTCGAGTTTACGTTGGGTAAAACCATCAAATGGAGCGATCATTCAAAGTTTCAATTTGGCAAATAACGTCAAAGGAACACGTTACGGTGGTAATGAAGGTGATCCAATTTTTGCTGCTGCAAATGGGCAAGTGGTCTATGCTGCTGATGGTTTAAAAGAATATGGCAATCTAGTCTTGATTAAGCATATTGATGGTTATATTACGGCGTACGCGCATAACAGTAAGATGTTAGTCAAGAGTGGGGATAATGTGACTGCTGGTCAAAAAATTGCAGAAATGGGTTCTTCAGGTGCTTCACGTATCATGCTTGAGTTCCAAGTTCGTTTAGATGGCAAGCCTGTAAATCCAATGACAGTTTTACCAAACTAAAATAGCCGAATTAATAATCTTTTAATAAATTATTAATAATCGCTAGTTTAAGGGTAGACTTCCTTGTATACTTATTGAGATTGCTTTAATTAGAACAATAAGCATATTTTAATAAATTAAGAGAGAAGTCTATGCTAGATCAATTGCGTGCAATGGGGGTCTTTGCTTGCGTTGTTGAAAAAAGTTCTTTTAGTGGTGCAGCACGAGAATTAGGAATTACAACAAGTGCAGTCAGTCAACAAATTCGTTCTTTAGAACATGAAATGGATGTCACTTTACTTCATCGTTCTACTCGAAAACTCAGTCTTACAGAAGCAGGACAAGCATTTTTTCTCAGTTGCCAAGAAATGTTGGCTGCCGCTGAACGTGGCAAAATTCGTATCAATGAACTGCGCGACGATCTTGTTGGAGATTTACGTATTGCGACGACACCTGAATTAGGTGCCTTGCATGTCATTCCAGCACTATCTCATTGGATGTCAGCACATAAAGGTCTAGCGATTCATTTTGAAGCAGACCACCGTTATATTGATTTGATTGAAGAGCGGATTGATATCGCAATACGGATGAGCCTGCGTGTTGATGATCATCAGCTCACCGCAGTACCTTTAGCGAGAGTTGATCAGGTTCTTGTTGCATCGCCAAGTTATCTCAATCAAGCATCAACTATTACTCGCCCAGAAGATTTACGAAATCACGAATTATTACCTGTTACTTTGATGCACAATTATCAACATTTTGCCTTCCGTCATGGTTTGAGTGGTGAAATTGTCAATGTTGATATGAAAACACGCTTAGGCACAAACAATGTTTTTGTTGCTAAATCCTTGTGCCAGCAGGGGCATGGTATTGCACGTATTCTCTATATGGACATTCAAAAAGAACTGATTAATGGTTCTTTGGTTGAAGTTCTACCTGATTGGCAACTTCCTGCTTATACGCTTCATGCTTTAATTTCCAAGCGTGAACAATACCCAATGAAAGTGCATCGTTGTATTGATGCATTAAAACAATATTTCGCTCAATTACCTGGTGGACGATCTCTACTGGGTGTAGCCTAAGAAAAAGGCCATGTTTGTTTAAAAACATGGCCTTTTCATTTTATCTATTCTTCTTACGAAGTGGTTTTAAGCTTTTAGCTTCAACAGTAGATTCTTCTGAAGATTTTGTCTCAGTTTCATCTTTTTTGGTCTTTTTTCGCTTTTTCTTTTTTTTAGGTTCATCATCTTCAACAGCTTCGCCGTCCTCAATGGCTTGCCAATACTCAAGTTGTTCCATAACGGCTGCATAGATTGAATTTTTACTATATCGACCTTTCTTATCTAATGTACCTACTGGGCGAGCCATTAGAATTTCTAAGGCTTGATCAATTGTTTCAATCGCATGGACATGGAACTGACCTGCTTGAACCGCTTCAATTACATCTTGACGTAGCATCAAATGTTGCATGTTTTGACGGGGAATAATGACGCCTTGTTTGCCTGTTAAGCCTTGAAGTTTACATGCATCGTAGAAACCTTCGATTTTTGCATTCACTCCACCAATTGGTTGTACTTGACCGAGTTGGTTCATAGAACCCGTAATCGCCCATGATTGGTCAATTGGAATTTGAGAAATGGCAGAAATTAAAGCTGAAAGTTCTGCAACAGTGGCACTATCGCCATCCACTTGTCCATAGCTTTGCTCAAACGCCAATGCTGCGGAGAAATGTAAGATTTGTTCACGACCAAAGTGTGCTTTTAAGAAGCTTGACATGAGCAACACGCCTTTGGCATGAAGCGAGCCGCCTAACTCGACACTGCGTTCAATATCTAAAATATCACCGCCGCCTTGATAAACGGATGCGGTGAGACGAGAGGGTAAACCGAACTCAACATCTGCATAGTGAATTACAGACAAGGCATTGATCTGACCGAGACGATGCCCTGAAGTTTCAATCAATTGTGTCCCACGCGAAAGATCTTGCCAATATAACTCTCTTAAATAGCCTAAGCGGTATTGACGATGATGTAATGCTTGGTTGACATGCTGATCAGTGACGATTTTATCATCGGCTTTAAAGGCATGATGATGTGCTTCACGAATTAAATCACCGAGTGTAGAGGCATGTAGTGAGAGAGAGCTTTGATCTTCTGCTTGTCGACTAGAGTCGGTGAGTAAAGCAGCGAGCGCTGAACGATCAAATGGAAGCAGTTTATCGGCTTGAACATAGTCTGCAATCAATTGCATGTAGGCCTGTTCATTGCTGTTATTACGCTGCAAGGTATCCGTAAAATCTGCTCGAATTTTAAAGACACTGCCTAATTCTGGTTCAACTTCTAAAATTTCATAGTAAATTTCAGGTTCTGCCAGTAAAACAACTTTGATATCTAAAGGAACAGAAGCGGGTTCAATCGAAATGCTGCCCGTTAATGTTAGCATATGTTCTAACGAAGAAAGTTTGAGTTGGCCTGATTTCAATGCACGTTTTAAACCTTGCCATGCATAAGGCTGTTCAAGCAATTGCTCTGCTTCAAGCATTAAAAAGCCACCGTTGGCTTGATGCAAAGACCCTGGGCGAATTAAGGTAAAGTCGGTGGTAATCGTACCATTATGTGTAAGTTGCTCAACATGACCTAATAAATTGTAGTGCGTTGGAAAATCTTCGAAAATAACTGGAGCACCGCTATTTGGCTTATTGGCAATAATTACATTAGCTTGATAACGTGATGGAACACGATTAAATAAAGCAGGCGTAAAATCATCTTCTTCTTGTTCTAAAATCAGCTCAACATTATCAATAATATCTTCAGCATAATGTTTTAGATATAAGTCGAGACCTTTGACTTCTTTGTTTTTATTTAAAATTGACTCCATACGTGGTGTAACCACTTGAGTGGCAATTTCACGGTTTAAGATTGATACTTGATCACGAGCATCGTCTTCTAAATCACCAAGATGTAACCCTAAACGCTCTAGTTTTTTCTCCATATAACGCATGTTGGATGTGATTTCAGCACGTTCTTTGCTGCTTAACGCATCAAGATCATTTTTTGTTAATTCTTGATATTCATTTTCTATGAGCTGCATTGGAATAAAGACGTGTTTGTCATCACGAGAAATCAACTTTAAATCGAGTTCTTGTCCTTCTTTTGTGAGTTCTATTAAAGCTTGCTGCTGGACATCACCTGTATCTTGACGAATGCGTTCAATACGATTGTGATAGCTTTCAGCACTAAAACGACGTTCCAATTGTTTTAGTATGATTTGCCATGTTTGCTGTAAAGCATTTTGAAATTTTGTACCTTGTCCTGCAGGAAAGCGTAGTGCAATAGGTTGTCTTGGATTTTTGAAGTTATTGACATAAACCCAATCGTTTGGTGTAGGCATGGTTTTAGCGTGTTGCTGAAGCAACCGTTTAATCATGGTGCGTTTGCCAAGACCCGCTGTGCCAACTGCAAAAATATTATAGCCAGAGTATGGTAAGGAAATACCAGCTTCAACTGAAGCACGGGCGCGATCTTGCCCAAGAAAGTTATTGAGGGGTTTGATACGTTTAGTTGAACTCGGAATCTCAGCTAAATTTAGAATATGCGTGAGTTGTTCAGGGCTAAGTGCTGTTTTCTTAAGTGTCGTTTGAATATCCGTCTGCTCAAAGGCACTTGGTAAAGAATTGATTTTCGCTGTAGTCGTGTTTGTTGGTGTTGAAGATAAAGTTGTTGCAGTCATTTGATCAAGTTTTTGGGTCACTATTGCTATCCAACAAAGAAACGAAAGTTAAGTAATTAAAGGTATACAGTTTTAGGTCTAAAGATCAAGCGAACTTGTGTTTTTTATCGACAAAACAAAACAATGGTTGCATAAAGCAACTTGCAAGCAAGAGCAAGAAACGATTGAATAGGCACATTCACGCATGTTCATGGAAAATAATAACCAATGACAACTCAAGCCACTGGGTGGGCATCCGCATTTAAAGCTTTTTTAGATCGCCGTGCACTGATTATGCTATTTCTTGGTTTCTCGGCAGGGATACCCATTTTATTGATTTTTTCTAGCTTGTCTTTATGGCTAGGTGAAGCAGGAATTGATAAAAGTGCTGTGACATTTTTTAGTTGGGCGGCATTAGGTTACTCTTTTAAATTTGTTTGGGCACCGTTGATTGATGAATTGCCCGTTCCATTATTAACGAAAAGTTTAGGTCGCCGCCGTGCTTGGTTGTTGATTGCACAGTCTTTGATTATATGTGCAATTTGTATTATGGCATTTTCCGACCCAGCACTTGGACAAAGCTATTTAATTCAAATGGCAGTTGGTGCTGTTTTATTAGGATTCTCGGCAGCGACTCAAGATATTGTCATCGATGCTTATCGTATTGAACTCGCTGAAAGTGAGATGCAAACGGTTTTAGCTTCAACTTACAACGCAGGTTACCGTATCGGGATGATCGTTGCGGGTGCAGGGGCTTTATTTCTTGCTGCTTATTTAGGTACAGCTAAAGGCAATTATATCTATGAAGCATGGAAATATACTTATCTCACCATGGCCGCAGTCATGGTGGTTGGTATTATTACAACTTTATGCATTCGTGAACCTCAAGTAAATCGTGTTTATAAACATTATAAAACTACAGATTACTATCGCTTGGTCTTTGTATTTTTTATTGCTGTTGCAACTTTTGTTGTCAGTTATATTTACTCTGGGAATGTAACAGATGCTATCGCTAAAGCCGCAAATATTAAAGATACTGCTGCTTTATTTGGTTTAGAAGCACTGCGCTTTTTAACTGCTACAGCCACAGCTTTATTGGTTGGTTTGGGTTTAGTTAAAACTGGCGTCGTGAATCAACAAATGGCTAAAGAAACTTGGGTTGCCCCAATTTTAGATTTCTTTAAACGCTACGGTATTAAACTTGCCTTAGTTCTTTTACTGCTGATTGGTTTTTTCCGCATCTCAGACATCATTGCAGGCGTGATTTCCAATGTGTTCTATCAAGATCTAAATTTCAGTAAAGAACAAATTGCTGAGGCTGTGAAAATCTATGGTGTGATCTTTAGTTTAGTTGGTGGTTTTCTCGGTGGTTTGTTAGCGCAGCGCATGAACATTATGAAACTCATGTTTGTGGGCGCAGTGTTGGCCAGTTCAACCAATTTAATTTTTATCGGCTTGGTCAAATCAGGTAAACCACTTGCTCCAGTTGAGGTTCAGGTCGGAAATAAACATTATCAAGTGCAAACCGATGATGTTGGATATTGGAAATTACAAGTGCCGAATGACGTCTTAGCAAAAGCAAATTCGGTACAGGTAAGTACTCAGTACCAAAATCAGAGCGATACAAATGTAACTCTTGCCATACCATATTTAGTAAATGCCCAGCACGCTCAGATTCAATTATTACCTATTAGTGGTGATGATCAATTAACAGAAAAAGAATTGAAGCAAAGTCTGGTCGTTAAAGGACAATTAGCAGGGCTTAAAAGTGAAGATTTAAATCAGGATAAGCCTGTTATCCTTAAATTGGATAATCAAGAATTTGCTGCGAAAGTGGATGATAAAGGAATATTTACTGGTGCTGTAGATGGAAAGCTATTACAAGCATCTCCCACTAAAACGATTAAAGCTTTTGTTCATTTAAAAAATAATAGTGCAAGCCAGTTATTTGCAACAAGATCATACCGCATCAATACTGCATCACATGTTGAAACCACACTCGATGTCGATATTCAGCCAATTGCTGTGGTCGATCCAAGTCAGTCAGGCACAATAGAACTTTCTGGCAAAGTGATAAAAGGCTATAGCTCATTGTGGCTCTATTTTGCCATTATTGTAGATAATTTAGCTTCAGGTTTGGCAGGCGCTGCATTTATTGCCTTTTTATCTAGCTTAACCAGCGTATCATTTACCGCAGTTCAATATGCAATTTTCAGTTCATTAATGACTTTAACACCCAAATTATTGGGTGGTTATTCAGGAACGATTGTGAGTAATATTGGCTACCCAAATTTCTTTTTAATGACGACTTTAATTGGAATTCCAATTTTGATTCTTGTGGTTTGGGTTGCGAAACTATTGCGTGACCATGAAAACCAAACAACTCAACAGACAGGTGAATAACTATGCGCATGTTACATACGATGTTACGAGTAGGTAATTTAGAGCAATCTTTAAAGTTCTACACTGAGGTACTTGGTATGAAATTACTACGCCAACGTGATTATGAAGAGGGGCGTTTTACCTTGGCTTTTGTGGGCTATGGTGATGAAGAAAACAATACTGTGCTTGAGCTGACTCATAACTGGGATACAGCTAGCTATGATTTAGGCAATGCCTATGGTCATATCGCTATTGGCGTAGATGATGCTTATAAAGCATGTGAAGAAATCAAGGCAGCAGGTGGAAAAGTAGTACGTGAGGCTGGCCCAATGAAAGGTGGAGTGACGGTGATCGCTTTTGTTGAAGATCCAGATGGCTATAAGGTTGAATTGATTCAACAGGATCAAAATGCACGTAATAATTAATTTCGTATCTTGATCCACAATTTCTAATTTAAAGCCATAGCTTTATTTATATAGCCCATATGATGTTTTGATCGAATGGTCAATAATCTCATGTTGGGCTGTATCGTTATTAGCGAACAGATTGGGAAAAGTTATGTTAAAGCTCTTGGCGCTAGATCGTTTTACAATATTATTGATAGCAATGGTCGTACTAGCGACTTTTTTCCCAGTTTCGGGACAGGTTGCGCATTACTTTAATATCCTAACGACAGTTGCGATTGCTATATTATTTTTTTTACATGGCGCCAAGTTGTCACGTGAAGCCGTTATACAGGGAATGCTGCATTGGAAAATGCATGCATTGGTTTTTGCTTTTACTTTTGCGATTTTTCCTGTAATTGGGCTTTTAGCTAAACCTGTTTTGGAGCCGCTTCTTGGGCAACAGTTGTATTGGGGCTTTTTATTTATGTGCTTCTTACCCTCAACAGTACAATCTTCAATTGCATTTACGTCGATTGCAAAAGGGAATGTTGCAGGAGCGGTTTGTAGTGCATCTTTCTCCAATATCACTGGGATGTTTATTACGCCAATCTTAGTGAGTTATTTTATCTTAGGCCAAAGCCAACATGGCTTTGATCCTACGCAATCGATTGTTCAAATTACCTTGTTACTATTGGTTCCCTTTGTTTTAGGTCAGTTACTTCGCCCTTATGTTTTTCCTTATATGATCAAATTACCAAGCTTAGTGAAAGCTTTCGATCAAGGATCAATCTTAATGGTAGTTTACGGTGCCTTTAGCAGTGCTGTAGTTGCAGGCTTATGGCATCAAATCAGTGGATTAGCTTTGCTGTATTTAGTACTTGCATGCTCAGTTTTGCTTACTATTGTAATGTTGCTTGCTTCGTATTTACCAAAATGGTTAGGGTTTCATCATGCAGATCAAGTTACTATTTTCTTTTGTAGCTCTAAAAAAACGCTAGCGAGTGGCGTGCCAATGGCGCAAATTCTGTTTATTGGTCAGCCTTTAGGTATGATTGTATTGCCGATTATGATTTTTCATCAAATCCAATTAATGGTCTGTGGTGTAATTGCGAATCGTTGGTCAAAATCAAAACAAGAATAGTTCGCAAATTTTGATTTATTGGCGTATAATCTTTGCCACTTGTTGGCTTTGCTCTGATCTAAGGGTCTCGGTGAGTCAAAAGAAATGGTCTGTTGTGGTATTGATCTGCGAGTGTTAACACTCTGCTTTCCTCATCTTGAGAGTGATCAATTGCGATAACAGCTTAAGCCTTTCTTACTAAATAGGAGCATCGACCATGCGCGCCGATATTCACCCTAAATACGAAAAATTAGTTGCTACTTGCTCATGCGGTAACGTAATCGAAACTCGTTCTGCACTTGGTAAAGAAACTCTTTATCTTGACGTATGTTCAGCTTGCCACCCATTCTATACTGGTAAACAAAAGAATGTGGATACTGGTGGTCGTATCGACAAATTCAAACAACGTTTCTCTGGTATGTCACGTTCTATCAAACGTTAATATCAAGAAAACAAAAAAACGGGCGATATGCCCGTTTTTTTATGCCTTTTGATATTCCCTCCTTTATCAAAGGAGGGTTAGGGGGGATTTTCTATTGGTCTTGTACGTCAGTTAAACGATCAAGTTTCTTTTGGAAGTAGTTACCTTGCAAGAAGCGGGCTTCGACATTCCATGCATTCGCAAACAAACTCATGTCATTGAGTTCGGTGAGTAAAATCTCAACTTGCTTTTCAGCAATAAAATGAAGAATTTTCTCTTGCAGAATTGCCATTTCTTTTTCAGATACTAGCATCTTCGCTAATTTTCGATGGAAGCTTAAATACTGCGTATCGATCTGTTGAAGAATTGAGTCACTATAAAGAGAATCACCAAAGTTACGAATAGAGATCTCAGCGCCGTGTTGACGAAGTGATGCAATCAGAGATTGAGCCTGTGATAAATTTTGCTGAAGAGCTTGCTCTGAAAACTGCAGAATTAAAGGGTGAGCTTGTTTGCTTCCAATAATTGTCAATAATTTAGCGACCAATTCGGATAATTTTCTGTCATTGAATAAAATATGATGATTCAGATTAATAATTAATTTAGCTTTTGGATATTGGGTAATGAAGTTGTGTAATTGTTTACAAGCTTCTACTAATACCCAACGGTCTAACTGAGCCGATAATTCATGATCATCTTTTAGATCACTAAGATCCATCAAGTCTAACCATTGATTATTATGAATAATACCGCCAAATACTTCATAGGTATGAGTGAATTGATCTTGTTTATCATAAAGCTGCTGATATTTTAGATGTATATCACCCTTATCTAATTTGCTTCTGAGCTCTTCTAAAAGATTGACTTCCATCGACATTGAAATTTTATCAGTTGTCAGGCTAATATCACTGTCAATCGATGGATTTTTCAAGACTGGTAGTGCATGCGTAAATGCTTGAGAAATGATTTTCTCAAAATGAGCATCATCTAATATTTGTTGGTCTAGTTCTTGATAGCCCAGTTTTAAATGTAATGGGAAAGTGTGGTTTTCAGTGACCAATAACTGAGGTTTTTGTAAACCATTCAAGCCTATAAGCAAAGAGTTTAAAACTGTTTTTGATTCAGCTTGAATAAGCCCAACATACAAAGCCGTTTCTATTTGATAAATTGGAACATTAACTTGTTCTTTAATGAAGTTTGCAATATTTGAAAAATAAGCTTTAGTTCCACGCCAGTCAGTTTGAAAAACTTCGTTTGGACAATTATTCAGGCTAAATAAGATGAGCGCATTTGCATTGGCTGGGTGATTTGCTAAATTTCGATTAATTTGCTGCAGTGCTGAGATGATACCAGAGGCTTTTTCAGTTTGTACTGAAGTAGTCGTGGCAGTTGCTGCTGAAACAACAGTTGATGATGATTCACATTCAATATTTAGTTGTATTTCATCATCATTACCAGAGGGTAAGAACTCAACATGTAAAAGATTATTCTTAACCATTGGATTTTGGGTGCGAATTTCAAAGCGTGCTTGTTCGAATAAGCCTTGGGAAATTCTTTTAAAGCGTAATTTAAACTGGCCTAAATCTTCAGGTTGTAAAATATCAAGTATTGGTAAGCCAATGACGTCGTCTTCGCTGTCGAAACCAAATAGGTGAGCATATTCAGCATTCGCTTTGATATGAATACCTTCTTGTAGAATTGCAACTGCTTTATGTGTTTCAGCAACAAGTGATTGGGCTTGTGTTTGAGCTGCCTCTAATTCGGTAAGTAAACGGTGCTCTGCTTGTACTAAACGACTGAATGAAAGTGATCTAATAATACTGATATAAAATTCTTCTGGCGCCTTTAAGTTCACAACATCATAAATACCTTTATGAATGTAATTTTGATATAGCGCTGAATTATAGTCATCTGGCTCAAGCAGTAGAATGGGTAAACTTGGTTGTGCGGATGCATGAATAAGAGAAAGCGTTTGTTCGATTTTTAGATCGTAAGCACGTCCAAAAATTACAATATCCCAAGGCAAATTCAATTGTTTTTCAAAAGTTTTTAAATCATCAAGTAAAATAGCCTGTACTTGATGTTCTTGCTGCGCAAAAAGCTCTAAAACTTGATTATACCTTAATTGGTTATCATCAATAATGAGTAAGCGCGTTTCAGTTCGTTTCAACTTTTTAGAGAGTAAAGAATTTCTCACTTCAATGCTTCCCATAAATCTTGGTCATTTGTATCCATATTTTTTTGCGCAATAAATTTATTAAGAACGGGTTGTTCTTCTTCATTAAGTAGTTCAAATTCGAATTGAACAAAACTTTGGGTAATTAGTTGTGCAGTCAACAGATACACTTTTACTTCCTCTTTCCCTAATCTCAAATGAACAGCTTGCTGTTCGCGAAAAATTTGCGAGCCTGGCAAAATTATTGTTGTTTTAGTTTCATCTAAATTTTGATTTTTTAAAATAAGCGCAGGGTGATAATTACTAATATGACGATCTGCTTGTACGCGAACTGCACAAGGGAAAATTTCTTGTGCTAAAACCTCTAAGCCTAATTCTAAACTTTTTTCACTTGATTGCTTTAGCCAACGAATTACACCGCCGCGCCAATGTCCATGAGAGGTTTCTTTTATAAGAATATATTCGCCAGTTCTTAGATTTTTTGGTACTTCGGCTGACCATTTAATTCGATAACCATTAACACTAATATCTAAAATATCCGCTTGATAAATGGCTTTGTTTTCTCGGCTTAAACGCTGGATTGAGGATTCTTGATTGCCAGAAGAATCTTTTTTATCCCAAGTTGATAAAAATTTTGATTCGCTTTGTAGTCCATACTCGTGTTCTAAGAGTAATGTTTCACCGAAGTTTTTTGCTTTGGATAAATAGAAGTGGGCTGTTAAGAGTCCAAAACAAATATGTAGTTGAGCTGAATATTCATAGCGTTCATGGCGACGTTCTGCCGTAGATCCTAAAATGGTCTGAACGTGGAATTTTAGAGCGGGTGTGAGATAAATCTTTTCATTCTTAGAAATGTATTCAGCATTTTTATGTAATGTTGCTGTCACATGATCAAGTAAACCATTTGTACTAATAAAGATATTAGGATTAAATCCTGAACTTTGTTTTTTGTTGTATATTGGCGGATGATCTTTAGTTGTATCAACAACGTATTTAGTTAAATCAGTCTCTTTAGATAAGAGCTGTAGCATTTTGGCCCAGTCAAAACTGCATTGAAACAGGGCTTGAATTTCTGTTTGACGAATTTGATTGGTATTAAAAATATCCATCAAAATTAATTGAGCATAGGCTTGAGCAATATTATTCAGGCTATTTGGCTTAGTTTGCGCCTGTTCAATAGTCACATGATGATACTTATGTGTCACTGCTGCATCGTATAATTGATGTGCAATAAGCCACTGTCCTGCAACAGGTTCACTATATAACATGTGTTGTTGATAAAGAAGTTGCGTAAGTTGTTGTAATGCTTGGAAAGTTGCAAGTGTTCTAGCCGTATGTAAATTTTTCTTTTGGTTTAGTGCAAAAATAGAAAATTTTCGATTTTCCAATTGTTCGCTACTGCGGCGAACAATATTGATATAAATAGCCGCAAAATAGCAGCGTAACAGCATTGCCAGTTCAATAATGTGCTCATTACGATCTGAACTGATTACACCCTGATTAAAAAAGTTTTTCTCTAGGCTACCTAAAATATTTTCAATCGTTGGGTGTAAGGTCTGAATGAGATCAAAACGTAATGTTTCTGAACAATCTAATTCACAAAGCTCTAATAAAGCTGCAAACAATGCTTTTGAAGTATCACCCAACTGCATAATTGAGAGGGTTGAAATCCATTCTGTTAAACTTTTTGTGTTTGCATCACAAAAACTGAGTTTATCCCGTCTTAAAACAGTGGGAATTTGAAAAATATCCGAAAATGCATTATTCATCATTGTAATCAATCTCAGAACGTTTGAACCCCAAAAAGCGGTGTTTTATTTTTTTCGCCCGCAATTTCCCTGACGAGTTTTGGAACTAAATATCCAGGTAAACTCGCTAATACATCACTGTATATATGATCTATCTCTGAAGATCTTAAGTCAAAATGTTGAGCACCTTTTACTTTATCCAATACATGTAAGTAATAGGGCATAACCCTCGCTTCAAATAGTCGATAACTTAGATGAGTTAAAGAGGTTGCAGAGTCATTCACACCTTTAAGTAAAACTGCCTGATTTAACACAGTAATATGATGTAATGATAACTGTAATAACTTTGAACACGTGAAATCATCAAGTTCTGAAGCATGATTTGAGTGTATCACTACTACAATGCGTAGCCTACTGTTTTTTAAAATAGAAATAAGCTCTTCATCGATACGATTGGGAATAACAACTGGAACTCGTGAATGGATTCTCAATATTTTGAGTTGAGGTAAAGATTCTAATCGCTCTATCCAAATTGCTATTTTTCGATTAGATAAAGTTAAAGGATCGCCCCCACTGAGAATGATTTCATTGATGGCAGGGTTGTCTTCAATATATTGTTTTATATTTAGCCAATCATCATTTTTAGGTAAATTTTCTTGATATGGAAAATGGCGGCGGAAACAATAACGGCAGTGAATTGCGCATGCACCTGTTAAGGTCAGTAAAAAGCGAGACTGGTATTTGTGTAAGACACCAGCCATTTGATTGGCTGCTTCCTCACCTAATGGGTCAGTAACAAATTCAGGATGTTCTTCAAGTTCAAGATGGTGTGGTAAAACCTGTAATAGCAAAGGATCAAATGGATCCCCAATGCGCATTTTTCCGACGAATGCACGTGGAACGCGTAATTTAAACTGTTCAGAGGCAAGTATTGCCCCTGATAATAATTGCTTGGTGGATAATTCAAGCAGATTTAACAACTCTAAAGGATCAGTAATTAGATCACTGAGTTGTGATTGCCAGTTTTTCTCTTGATGTAAATAGTTTATCATGCCATACGTTAAAATAGTGATAGCCTAAGCTGTGCGCGTAGTCTAGCACTAATAGATTTGAGTTTTAAGTTTGGAGTGAGCCTTTCATGGCCTATTATTCTACAAATGATTTTAAAGCAGGCCTCAAGGTTATGCTTGATGGCAACCCATGTTCAATCATGGAAAACGAATATGTAAAACCAGGTAAAGGTCAGGCGTTCAACCGTGTGAAACTGCGTAACCTGCGTTCTGGTAAGGTATTGGAAAAAACTTTCAAGTCAGGTGACTCTTTGGAAGCCGCTGATATTGTTGAAGTTGAAATGGATTATCTTTACAACGATGGTGAAATGTGGAATTTCATGGATCCTGTATCTTTCGAGCAAATCGCTGCTGACAAAACCGCAATGGGTGATGCTGCGAAATGGTTAAAAGACGATTCAAATGAAAAATGTACCATCATGCTGTTCAATGGCGTACCTTTAACAGTGAGTCCGCCGAACTTTGTGGTGTTGAAAATCGTTGAAACTGATCCAGGTGTACGTGGTGATACTTCTGGCGGTGGCGGTAAGCCAGCGAAACTTGAAACAGGTGCAGTAGTACGTGTTCCATTATTCGTTCAGCAAGAAGAAAGTGTTCGTGTTGATACGCGTACAGGTGATTACCTAGAGCGCGCATAATCGTAAATGAGTAGCAATGCTACGTAAGCTATACGATTATCGAAGGGATGATTAAACAATCATCCCTTTTTTTATGCCAAAGTATTAGATAAATCATTTTTAATAATAGATAGACTTACAAAGATATTTCTTCTAAAGAAAACATAGGAAGGGAAATCCAAAACTACAGCTTATGTATTTGAGAGGTTCTGAATGGAGACAGTACAAGCAAAGTCGACGCTATCCTCAAAAATTCTGTGGAGTTTAGTTGCCATCATTGGTGCAATTTCATTTGGAATTTTGGCGGTAAGTCGTGGAGAGCATGTCAATTCAGTTTGGCTCGTTCTTGCCGCGGTTTGTGTTTATAGCATTGCATATCGGTTCTACAGTTTATTTATTGCAACAAAAGTCTTTGAATTAAATTCTAAACGCTTAACACCAGCACATCGTTTAAATGATGGTCTGGATTATGTGCCCACTAATAAATACGTTTTATTTGGACATCATTTCGCCGCTATCGCAGGTGCAGGGCCTTTGGTTGGGCCAATTCTTGCAGCGCAAATGGGTTACTTACCAGGAACCATTTGGCTTTTGGTCGGTGTGGTGATTGCAGGCGCGGTACAAGATTTTCTTGTGCTATTTATCTCAACTCGGCGTGATGGTCGGTCTTTGGGTGAAATGGCAAAACAGGAGTTAGGTACTTTCGCAGGTGTTATTGTGATGTTGGGTACGCTCGGTGTCATGATTATTATTCTTGCGGTACTTGCATTGGTTGTCGTAAAAGCTTTGGCGCATAGTCCGTGGGGGGTGTTCAGTATCGCAGCAACCATCCCAATTGCATTATTCATGGGCATATACATGCGTTATCTACGCCCAGGGAAAATTGCTGAGGTTTCGATCATTGGCTTTGTGCTAATGATGGCGGCGATTGTCTTTGGTGGTGATGTAGCAAAAGACCCTTACTGGGGGCAATTGTTCACCTTAACTGGAACTCAACTAACTTGGGCACTCATCATTTATGGCTTTATTGCGTCAGTATTGCCTGTGTGGTTACTGTTAGCGCCTCGTGACTATTTATCAACCTTCCTTAAAATTGGTGTAATTGCAGGTCTGGCGATTGGAATTATCTTTGCAATGCCTGAACTCAAAATGCCTGCGGTGACTCATTTTGTTGATGGTACAGGTCCTGTATTTGCAGGCAGTTTATTTCCTTTTCTATTTATTACTATTGCCTGTGGTGCGATTTCAGGTTTCCATGCGCTGGTTTCTTCAGGAACAACTCCAAAATTGGTCGATAACGAAGTCAATATCCGTATGATCGGTTATGGCGGCATGTTGATGGAATCATTTGTCGGTATCATGGCAATGATCTGCGCAACCGTACTTGATCCAGGGATTTATTTTGCGATTAATGCACCAGCGGCAGTTTTGGGTACAACGGTAGATACTGCTGCGGAAGCGGTGCGTAATCTAGGTTTTATCGTTACACCTGAGATGCTGACTGTGCTTGCTCAGGAGGTTGGTGAAAGTTCAATCCTTTCTCGTACTGGTGGAGCGCCGACCTTTGCGATTGGTATGGCACATATTATCTCGGAAATTTTCAATAGCCGTTCCATGATGGCATTCTGGTATCACTTTGCCATCCTGTTTGAAGCCTTATTTATCCTCACTGCGGTAGATGCAGGAACACGTGCCTGCCGTTTCATGGTGCAAGATACGGTCGGTATCGTGATACCAGCGGTGAAACAATCCAGTTCATTCTTTGGAAATCTGGTTGGAACCTTTGTTGCGGTTGCAGGCTGGGGCTTCTTTGTTTATCAGGGTGTGGTTGATCCACTGGGTGGGATCAACTCATTGTGGCCGCTATTCGGTATCGGTAACCAGATTCTTGCCTCAATGGCATTGATTTTGGGTACAGTCATTTTGTTCAAGATGAAAAAAGAGAAATATGTTTGGGTAACGATTGTTCCAACGATTTTCCTATTTATTACTTCTATGACGGCGGGTTGGCAAAAGATTTTCCACGAAAATCCGAAGATTGGCTTCCTTGCTCAAGCGAATCGTTTCTCTGATGCAATTGCACGTGGTGATGTACTTGCCCCTACGAAGTCAGTTGCTGAGATGCAGACGATTGTGTTGTCGAATCAGATTAATGCAGTACTTTGTGGATTCTTTATGATTGTTGCAATTGTTATGATTATTGCATCAATCGGAATTATTCGTCGTGCTTTACAAAGCCCTGTCCCAACAGTAAATGAAGCACCTGTCGTATTTACTGAAACTGCAATGACAGCAGAAACAGTGAAGGGAGAGTCGTGATGGATTTTAAAATTGCTAGGCAAGGAAGTGCTGTGATTGTGAAGATCATTAAGTTTACGATCATGTCGCAAAAACACCTGATCTTTTCGCCCAAAAACTGGTCTCGTATTGCAACTTTATGGCAAAACTTGCAAAAAAGTTTTCGTTTGATGGTGGGTGTGCCTGATTATGAAAATTACGTAAAGCATATGCAAGCGCATCATCCAGATTTAACGCCAATGGATGCTAAGACCTTTTATCGTCATTGTATTGATGCGCGTTATCCATCATCAGGTGGGAATTTGAAAAAATGTCCTTGCTAGAAGTCATTTGATTTCTTTGAAAAAAAACTAAAACAGTGTATGTTGAATCATGCACTGTTTTAGTTTGAGGATTACGTTATGTGGGGCATGGAAAAAGCTTCTATTCAAGAAAAACAACAAAAAAATCAAGAAGTAGAGCAAAATATTAAAAATTTTACTCAGAAAATCGAACGTTTTTTGGTTGAAGTGAATCAACTTATTTTAGATAAACCACAACAAACTAAATTAGCGCTGACCTGTTTATTGGCAGGTGGCCATGTATTGTTTGAAGATTTACCAGGATTGGGTAAAACGACTCTGGCTAGTGCCTTAGCTCGTCTAGCAGGGCTGCATTTTCAGCGGATTCAATTTACCAATGACATGTTGGCGAGTGATGTCATTGGGATCAATATTTTTAATCAAAAAGAACATTTATTTGAGTTCAAGAAAGGTCCAATTTTTACTCAGATTTTATTGGCAGATGAGATCAATCGTTGTAGTCCAAAAACACAGAGTGCATTACTTGAAGCTATGGAAGAAGGTGCGGTCACTGTTGATGGAACACATTATGACTTACCGCAACCATTTTGGGTGCTGGCAACGCAGAATCCACTATTTCAAAGTGGAACTTATGCTTTGCCTGAGTCACAACTTGACCGTTTCTTGATGCGTTTATCGCTCGGTTATCCGTCTCGTCAAGCTGAAAAACTACTGTTACAACAAAGCTCACGTCAGGTTTTAATTCATCAATTAGAAGCGGTATTTACGCAAGTTGATATTTTGCAATTACGTGAATTAGCAAAACAGGTTTTTCTAAGTGATGCTGTACTCAATTATATTTTAGATTTGGTTGCTGAAACACGTAAACAACGGCATGGCTTATCAACACGTGGAGTATTGGCATTAAAAGCTGCTGCACAAGCTTATGCACTGGTTGAAGGTCGCAGCTTTGTGACTACTGATGATGTGCAAACCATTTTTGTTGCCGTGGTTGCTCATCGTTTAAGTTTAGGCGAAATAGAGGTAAAACAAATTTTGCAATCGGTTGATGTCTTATAGTTGAGATTGGCTTATGCAAAGGATTCAGCAGTGGATTGCGAAACGCTTTCAGGTTAATGGGACTAAAACCCTGTTACAGAAAGATGTTTTGGTTTTTATTTATAAGCAGGGTTTTCTATATCTCATTCTGATTTTAATTACCTTTATTGCAGGTATCAACTATGCAAATAATTTGATTTTAGGTTTTTGTTTTCTAATCAGTGCAATTTTATGGATTAATTTTTATCTCACATTCAAGCAATTGCATGTTTTACAAATTGATCTGATTGCAGCTGAAGTTGGGCAAGTCGATCAGCCTTTCATTTTAAAACTTCGCTTTAATCAGCCATCGGTAATGACCCGATATTTACGTATTCAATGGCTGCAACAAGAACAATTAATTTATTTAGATCAGCAACAACAGACCTTCGAACTGGCTTTTTTTCCAAAGCAGCGTGGTTTATTTGAATTTGGTGCGATGAAAATTTATTCGACCTATCCTTTAGGTTTGGTGCGAGCGTGGACTTATTTATATCCAAAACAAAAAGTGTGGATTGCACCTAAAGCGCATGATTGGCAAAAAGAACATAAAAATCAACCAACCAATGCGAACGATAGTTTAGATGAATTTAAGGAGCTTAGGGCCTTTCAACAAGGTGATTCTTATCAAAATGTGGCATGGAAGCAAGTTGCTCGAGGACAGGGCTTTTTTATCAAAATGTTTGAGGCTCAAACAAATCATCAACATTTAGAAATTGATTATCAAAAAATCCCTGCACAAAGTCATGAGGAAAAATTAAGCTTTATGATGGGATTAATTGAGCAATGTGAACAACTTGGTCATGATTATGCATTGATACTGCCACATGCAAGATTAGAAAGTGGTCAGGGGCAGATGCAGCTTCTTCAAGCAAAACTTCTACTTGCACAGGCCTAAGATTATGACCAAACAAATCTATTTTTGCATTTTAGCTGTATTGGCATTTGTATTAATTGGGCAAGTGGCTTTTATTCCTGTGACATTGAGTGGGTTGTGGGGCGTTATTTGGCTTATATTGGTATGGCGATATAGCAAACAAAAAATTTCACCATTTCCACGCTTATTTTTAGTTTTTTTCTCTTTATTATCTTTGGGTCTTATTTATTTAAATTATCAAACTTTACTGGGAGTAGAAGCTGGAGTCGCATTTTTAAGTACGTGTTTATTTGCGAAAAGTTTGGAAGCCAAGAATACCCGTGATTTATTGATTGTATTTAACTTTGCCTTATTCGTCAGTGCCAGTTTATTGTTACATAGTCAGGCATTCTGGATGTCTGTCGTGGTTTTTTCAGCATTTGTGATCTGTTTGATGGGGTTGTATCGGATTCAAACTGGTCTATTTAACCAGCATCAATTATTATCCAATCAGTTAAAAAATGATGTTAAACAAATTCTAAAGTTTGTCGGGATTGCGACACCGTTCTTTATTATATTATTTATTTTCTTTCCTCGGTTGCCACCTCTTTGGGCAATTCCTATTCAAAAGAATCAAGCCACTACTGGGATTAGTGATCGTATGTCTCCAGGAGACATTGCACAACTATCACAATCATCGGCTTTGGCTTTTCGTGTTGTTGCAGATATGAGACAACTACCAGATAGACAGGAGCTTTACTGGCGTGCTTTGGTTTTGGATGAGTATGATGGTACAACATGGACCAGTAGTTTTTATAATCAACAGATTAAAAGCGTAACTTCAAATTCTCAAGGAGTTGCCTATCAATACTTAGCTGCTGATGAACAGGCAAATTGGATCATGGGGTTGGAATATTCCATTCCACAAGAACGTTATTTACAACTGTATCAAGATGATAGTATACGTCCATCTAAACTTATTAAACGTAATCAACCTATCCAAATGTTTTGGTTGGGGCGTACATCAACATCTTCTACTTTGTTATCATCACGTCAAATTGAATTTAATACTCGATTTGATCATGATCGTGATCAAAAAGCACAGCAATTAGCCCATCAACTTTTTGAACAAAGTCAGAAACAGCCTGAAAAATATATAAAAACTGTGCTTAATTGGTATAGAAAGAATAACTTCGTTTATACGCTGACCCCAGGAACATTAAGTGGGGATCGTATAGATCAATTTTTATTTTCTAGTCGCAAGGGTTTCTGTGAACATTATGCATCTAGTTTCGTGATGCTAATGCGCTATGCAGGGATTCCTGCCAGAGTTGTGACAGGTTATCAAGGTGGACAGTTTGCATTAGATGGAGAAAGTTGGGAGATTCGTCAACTTGATGCACATGCTTGGAGTGAAGTGTATCTAGATGGTGAATGGCAAAGAATTGACCCTACAGCAATTATTGCACCACAACGTATAGATTCAGGAATGCAGAATTATATGGCGGAGGATCAGAAAGTTTGGGGAGATGCACAGGCACAAGCATGGCGTTTACAACAGTTTAAATTTCTGAAAAACATGCGTGTTTGGAGTGACTATTTAGGTTATCAATGGCAATCCAAAGTAGTCGGTTATGATGCCGAAAAACAAAAAAATTGGTTATCTAAGCTAGGCTTTAATTCGAGCTATAGTTATGTGCTGATCTTAATTATAGGAATTGCAGGAATTTTAGCTGTATACGTTGGTTTTTATTGGTGGAGACAAACACGTCAGCAAGAATTATATCAACGTGTCATTATTCAATTTCAAAAGCAATTGCCTAAACATTTGCATAAAAGATCAGAGGAAACATTTCAAGTTTGGATGCAGCGTTTATCAAGTGTAGATAGTGATCAAAAATCATTTCATCAAGTAGTTGTGTTATATCAAAAAATTGTGTTTTTAGAACAGAATACTCAGCAAAATATTCAAGAGTTTAAGAAACTGCTTAAAGTCTGTGCGATCGCAATTAAACAATCTCAAAAAAACTTGTGAAGCTGATTAAAAATGAATATTATGCTCTCATTCTAGGTGTATAGCTCAGTTGGTTAGAGCGCTACGTTGACATCGTAGAGGTCTCCAGTTCGAGTCTGGATATACCTACCAATATATAACTAAAGATGTATTTATATTTACATATATAGTCACTAAAAGCCCCTAAATTCAATAATTTAGGGGCTTTTTTTATATTCTATGCATTTATATGGATCTATATAATACAGCCCTATTTGTATCACCACGTGTATCACTGTTTAATAATCTAACTTGGTGATACAAGGTATAGGGCATGTTACGGAAAGATATAAAGAAACGACCACTCAGTGAAAAAACATTATCTTCTTTAGTACCTGAGGAAAAAGACTATAGAGAACTCGACGGCGCTGGCTTATATTTTTTAGCTCTGTACACGACAAAAAAAGATAACTCATTGAAATAATGGCATAATACTTGTTTTCTGACGACGAATATGATGACA
>NZ_NHRP01000032.1:0-33227 GCF_002165385.1 Acinetobacter sp. WCHA39 | reverse complement strand
TACCCCAACAAAACAAGGTGGCTTAACTAGAGCGGAATATCACTTATAAATACGCTTTTAGTTGTTCAAACAAGTGGGACCACCTCTCTTTATAGATAAAAACTCCCTGTAGGGAGCTCACTTAGTCATTCTTGTTTAGAAAAATTTACTGCTATTTTTACTGATTGCCTTGTCTGATTTTTCAAATCTGGTTAGACCTAAAAGAACAAAACTACTTCCTGGTCACATTGATTAAATACAATTGCTACATTTAAGAAGACCATTTCTAATGTGCCTTTATTGCTCACTAATGACTACCTAAGCACGTTGAAAAAGTTATCTTGAGAAGATTTAGCTTATAAATAAGATGGAGTCTGTATGCGACCTAAAATCGACTTCACCCTAAACTCAAGCGAAAAACTATCTGACCAAGTACGATGTAATAGAATTTAATCCAAAACTTTATGGGGGTTTTTATGGGGGCTTAAATCATAGACAAAAAATAAGCCCTTGTAAAAACAAGGGCTTATTTAGATATTTGGCGGAAGCGGTGAGATTCGAACTCACTAAAATACTTTTCAATAGATTCTATTAAAGTTTAGTTCATTATTTATCAATTAATTACACTTCAATAGAATCTTTTAGATTTTATTATTTGTGCCAAGTTTTGTGTCAAAGTCTTTTATAAAGCTATACTCATTCTCAAGAATTTCATTCCAATAAATGACGAAATTTTACTAGTAAATTGATAGTAGCCCTATTCACAACCAGACCTAAATTCCCATTGCTGATAAGTTTTAGCTTTATTAAACATTTCTAGCTCTCCATCTTTGAATAAGGTTTTTATAGGTTTCTTCGTAGACGAACTTTTTACCCCGCATAAGTATCAACTAAAAAGTAAACATGTATTCATTACCAAAACCCTTTGAAATCTGCCCAACCCAACGCTCTATTTGATCTGCCTTCATCACCTTAAAATCCCGCCAGTTATACTTCATCTGCTTCCAAACCATCTCAATTCTATTCAGCTCAGGACTATACGCAGGTAGAAAATACAAAGTCGTTGAATACTCTTGTACAAGAAGTTTGCGCCAATCTACCATCTGTTTGCTGCGATGAATCGAGGCATTGTCAACAATCAACACCAAAGGAACTTGATAGCTGCGTTTCACCTGTGCTGCTACACCCATCAAATAGGCATAAAACCAGCGACTGTTAACGGACTCCTGTAGGCAACTGGTGATCAGATGACCCGTTGACAGCAGACAACCCATCACATTAACTCGCTTTAGTCTTACAGCATCAACCGCATGAACATCGCCTATCTTTGTCCATGCATAACGGTTATCTGGCGTAGCCGAAAATCCTGTTTCGTCCACATAGCCCAATACAATTTCACCACGTGCCGCTTGCTCACGTAATGCTTCAATCTGCTGTTGCGCTTGTCCAAATGCGGTCGGGTCTCTTTTTTTTCAAGCTGTGGCGGGTGCGTTTGAAGACCATGCCTGAATCTCGCAAAAACTTGCGAAGAGTTTCAACAGACACCGATACACCGTGTTTTTCATGCAGTTTGACTCGGATTTGTTCTGCATTGAGTGGGCTTGTGTTGACCCACTCTAAGATTTGAGCCTGATAGTTTGAGGTCAGTGTATTGGGACGGCCTGAGCGATGACCTTCTTGAATCGATTCAAACTGATGTAGCTCCCAATGTCGGCGTTGTAGCCTTATGGTTTCTGGGATACGCTCTTGTAACGCAGCAACTTCGGCAACAGTTTTACCTTCGGAAAGCCAGAGAATGGTTTGGGCACGTTGTCTTTCACGCTAATGTGCTGCATGCTTGGTCAAGAGAATTAGTTGTGCACGCTGTTCTAAGCTGAGTGGGACAGTAACAATCCGTGGCATGTGCAAACATCGTTTAACCAAAAATGTCTTTTCGCATGTTTAGTTGTTTTTGTCAACTTATGGGCTCCAGCCATAAATAAGCTCTGTGCCTTCTGGAATTCAAAGCATGGCGGGCGTGACATTATGTTATTGACCATTGGCAGTAAGCTCAATTTAGAGGGACAATATCATTTAGATTTCTTTGAACCTTTTAGGAAGCGAATGTGTATTAGAAATCATTGAATATTATGGAAATTAATTTGACGAATTGCCAAATTTGAATTGTAGGAAATACTCATTATAAAAGACTTGTAAGTATTTCTACTTATAAGTCTTTAAATCTTGGCAGGATATCCTCTACCATACTAAATTATAACCATATGATTTACATTAATTTTAAATAAAAAAATAATGAGACACACGGTGATACAAATATCATATTCCTAATTAATTAGGAACCATTAAAATGCTGAACAAACTCTTGTTCAATTTTAGGATGATTGATATATACACCTATCTCATGATTATTGTCAAAGTCATTTGCTTGCGTGGATAACGAGTTCGCAGAAAGCCAATTTAAGCTAGTAATGACAATGTGATTTTTGTCCCAAGCTAAAATTTTACTATGATTTCGTTTCCTACTTGTATCGTGTTTCAAATTAATTTTTTCGTTAACTTCATTTTTCAAAGTCTGACTAAATCTTTGAATTTGATCATGTGTAAGTTGCTCTGAATCAGATGTATACCAAGCTTTAATTTTTTGTGCTTTTGAATGCTTTAATCCTGCCCATACAGCCCTATTAATATTAAAAGAAATTTTGTCACTAAGAATATATATTCTTTCTTTTGCTCGCTGAGCTAAATTCAGCACTTTATAGTGGTCATACTTTAAAAGTAGATTAACTTTAGCAATTTGATCATCTTCATGTCCCTCAAGAGATTTAGATGGAGGAATTTGATTACTTAATCTCGATAATTTTTTTGTTAACTCATTTGACAAATAACTGCGACCCGTCGCAATACTAGCTGCTAGATTTAATAACTTTTTTGCGAAATCATTATCTTTAATTAAAACTGAGCCTTCATATCTATCAAAATTAGTATAGAACCAATTACATGAGCCAATAATCGAGATGCAATCTGACTCTTGTGTATCAAAAATAATAAATTTTGCATGAGATCCTGTTTGAATTTTATGTAAATAGAATAAGCCATAATAGTCATTCTCTATTTTCTCAAAATATTCTTTTATCGCATCAAAATTACTGTCATCTTCAATCATTTGATCTTTACCCCACAATAAATAAACAATTACGCCCCTCTTTAATGCAGAAATAATTGAGTCTATTGTGAAATTAAAATTCCATTTACCAATGAAAGTCGAATGAATTATCACATAGCTTTTTGAATCATTAAAAGCTGACTTAAAGTTTTCTAAATGTTTCGTAGATCCAAGAATCAACTCAATATTTTCACGTAAGATATTGAATTCATAGCTTGGTTCCAGATCTAATGGTGTATAACTAGAATTTACTTTCCGAACTGAAGCCTTACTTTTAGCATGTAACCTCTCAGCGATATGATTTGATATCTGCTTTAACGATGTAGCAGAAAAAATTCCTTTGCTATTTTCAGATTGCTCATTATCAAACTTAGTCTTAAATGAACTATGGACAACACCTTTCACAACATTAATATTAAATACAACGTATTTATAATCGCTAGTCGTTAAAAACAAATTAACTGGTGGTATATAAGTAACAATCTCTTCATCATCTTTTATTATACATTTTTCAGCTTTATTTACATCGATAATTTTAAAATGATTATTACTAATATCATCTAAGAAAATAAAATTATCATAAGTTCTTTCAAACTCTTTAACTTGAGTATAACTATATAAATTAATATTATTATTCAGCAGACCGATGTGATCACCATTTGTAAAATTAACAATAAACTCTCTCTTAGTATTAATTTTTTTTGGTGATTGTGGTAAAGATTTCATATCAGCCACTCTTAGTCCATAGGCAGTAATCTGCAAATAAATTTTATTTTCATCTTGAACCAATGTAATCCAATCAAGTTTAATAAATGGCAAAATGATCTGTATAAGCAGTTGCCTATTTAAATTTGATTCAGCCACAAGATCGTCTAAAGTTACTCTTTCACGTGCAATTCTTCTAATAACAATAAGGTCCAAAACACTCCATTGTGAGCTCTTCCGTAAAGTAACATCAGAAATAGAATATCCAAATGGTATAGCTACTAAATAATGATTATTTTTTGCTGATTGTGCTTTCATAATTTTTCATCTTATAGAGTAGAGGCATCATGGAATGTGCAATATTGAGGATTACGTACCAATTTTATCAACTGCTCAATAAAAGCTGCCTCAATTGGCAATTCTTTATGATTCAATGCACTATTGACCCAATAATCAAACATACCTATAGAACCAACAATAATGAGATGAAATTTAGCTCTGCTAAACATAACATTCATTCTTCGTTCATCTATTAAAAAGCCCAAAGCACTATAAATATCATTATTTATGTTATTTCTAACTAGACTAATAATCACCAAATCAGCTTCGCCACCTTGGAATGAATCACAAGTTTTGCAAATTTCATTCTCAGATATAATTTCAAAATCTTTTCTAATTAGCTCCTTTAAGACACCATTAGTTTTTAAATATTCATTAATATAATTAACTTGTTTAGCGTAAGGGGATAATAAAACAATTGATGGTTTTTTAATAAAATTAGATTTTTTATAAATACAATTTAAGATATCTTCAATTATTAAAACCTCAGATTTGTTAACAAAGTTTTCCTCTAAAATTTTTATAACACTTGAATCAGAATAAGGCTCCTTTACATTTAACCAAGTAAATCTTTTAGAGTTTTCTAAATCTACCTTCTTAAAATCTTTAAAATAAAAAGGTCTATTACAATCATCTAAATAAAAAACCTTTCTTGATTCATTATCTAACAACTTATAATCATAAAATACTTTTGTAATAATTTTAGAAATATCTGGATGCATCCTATATTGCTCAGATATCATACTACCAAAGTTAATCTTCGACTTATTCGATTTATTAATATCAACTTCCTTAAATAAATATTTAAAAAGTGAATAATATTCAATAGATTTTTCTATGGCAGGTAAATATTTATCTTGTACAAATTTTAGCAACTCATCCATATCAGCATCATCATCATTTAACTTTGGTTTTATATCTGTAAATATTTCTAGCAAACTATATAAACCGCTATCATGAACTATACTATTTTTAAATTTCCCCTTTGTTATAAAACTTATAATTTTATCCAAATTTAAATTTTCTGGGACCATAATTTTTTTGAAATCTTTTTCAAAAAAAGGTGGTAATTGTTTATGATCTCCAATTAATAACCTTTTGTAAGATAGAAGAAGTGGACTAATAAGATCATTAGTCGAAGCTTTTGCTGCCTCTTCCATTATACTCCAATCGAAATAACAATTATTATCAAGCATTTTTTCGATTGTTTTAGAATTTGTAGTTGTTAAAATAATATTTGCACTGCTTAAAATTTTATCATAAAAATTATAATTTTCCTTATTATGCTTAAACTTATCCATATCCTGTCTTAAATCTATATTTGTAGAATATGATTCTTTCCATAATTTACTGATATATACGGGTTCTAAATGCTCCAATAATGTATTAGATATAATTGATTTAGCTTCATGATCACTATTATTAAAAGCTTTGATCATTACTAATTTTTTTTCAAATTCACATTTATCAATTTCATCACTCAACACTTCTACAGTAGAGTGACTTTGAGCACTTAATACTATTTTGCTAAATGGTTCATTTTTGAAGATCTGTTCAACTAAAGTTTTGACTAAAAATGTTTTTCCTACTCCTGGAGGACCTTGAACTATATAATTTGGATATGTGTTTAAAGCTTTTTCAAATACTTCTTTTTTTGAATCATCCAGTTCTTGATAACCATCAACATATTGAAGCTTAGAGTTATAGATTTTTGTATTCTTCTTTGGAAATATAAGACTATTTAATAGGTTTGTATTTTTAACAAGTAATGTTATAGCCTTATTTTTTCTTAAAAGCGAAGAATGATTTCCTAATAATGACTTCGGATACATAAACATATGCTGATTTATTTTACCGACCACTTCGCTAATTTTTTCTGGATTTTCAGAGTCTATTTTAGAATCTAAGAAATACTCATAATTTTTATTAAATCCACTAGAAAATAATCTGTATCTAAAATCTTCATTATCCTCACCATGAGCACTATAAAACTCTCTCTTATTTTCAGGTTTAACGTTAGAAATTATCCATTCCACATCTGGATTATCCCTATAAAACTTATTAAAACACTCAGAAACTGTTTTTTTACAAAGAGCTCTATTAATTGCTTCAGATTGCAAATCAGTATTTAATTTTACTTTAATTTTTTCCTTATCCTCCAAAATATCTACCACTTCAACCGAGTATATTTGAGAGTAATAATCAGCAATATCTATAGCCTGAGATATAAGAATACTATTAATGAAGTTTTTCACATTTTCATCTAGTTCAATTTTATTTTTAAAAGCTGATAACAATCTAGACCAATCATTTTTTTTATTTTTTTCCCGCCCTACATCTACTACAATATCAAACTCTTTAAACTCTTTAAACTCTTTTTCGTGTTTAGCATAAAAAGGAATACTTTGATATATATCAATTAAAACCATTTTATCTGTTGTATAAACACCCATGAAATTTTTAGATTTTTCTATGTTGTATAAAAACTTCTCACCTTGAATAAAATACTTATTCACACCCTGCTTATAGTGTAAAGCTTTAAACATACCAACTTTATTAAGCTTATTAATATCACTTTTAATAAATTCAATTATATTTCCATGATCAACTCCTTCTATTAACTTATTTATTTCTCCTAAAAAATCGTCCTCTTTTCTAGTAATAATATGTAAATAATATTCCGTACTATTCTCCTCTTGAACGTCTAATTGCTGTAAAATTTCATCTAAATCGTTTAAAATATCTTCATCATTTATTTTCTTAGAACTCATATGTTTATAGAAGAAATACACTTCTTTTCGAGTAAATATTTCATCTATTTCTTTTATTTTTTTTATATTAAATATTTCTTCAGCCAACCTTAAATAATCCATCCAATCATTATTATATGAACTTTCTAGAAGAACCCCATAATTTTTTTTATTATAGTTGAATCTACCTAACTCAAGCATCCATTCGAAGCCAGTTAACTTAAAATCACTTGGTATTTCATCATCAATATTTACAATTATTGATTTTGTATTAATACTCCTATGCAAAAAACCATTTTCATGTAATAGATTTAAGCCTTCTGCTATATTCTTTAAATTTCCCCATATCTTAAACCTTAATTCTTTATCCCTTAATTTACCTTTACTATTCCAATTAGTATTTTTTTTATAAAAAGTCTCATAATCAATTTCATCAATCTTAATTTTGTAGGTTGTTACAAAACAATCTTCATATTCTTTTGCATCATCTATGATCAATAAATATTTTTCTGCATTTGGTGAGTTTTTTAAAAAAATTAGCTGTCTTATTTCTTGCAACCAAATTTCTTTTACACTTTGATCAAATATTTTTTCCCATAATTTTACCAAATAGACATCACTATCCTCATCTACACACTTATATAATTTATAAGATGTATGCTCATCGTCAGCTAATAAGTAGGATTCCTCAAAATTTTGTTCTATATCAAATTTCAACATTTTTTTCATTGCAGTTTTAAATTTTACAAATTATACACATTTAGTGGTGATCCTAGCCAAAATAATGGACAATGATTCCCCCTAAAGCTAACATAATGTTAACTTTGAAGATACAAGAAATGGCTAAACGCTTTAGTCCTGAATTTAAACAACAAGCGATAGAGTGTGTACTGGCGAACTCACATGAACCATTAGCGGCCATAGTCAGAAAATTAGGTGTTGGTTATTCAACGCTTGATAAATGGATAAGAGAAACGAATCTTGGTTGAACTGGCAAACAACAACTTGCACCAGTACAACAACGTATTATTGAACTTGAGAAGGAACACAGACAACTCAAGGAAGCCAATGTCATTGATGAGGCTACACAGAATCTCGTTGTCCTAAGCGACTATCCATCTAGTACTATACACTTATCAAGTCAAACCGATTAAAAAAATCCGTCCTAAAGCAGATTTCATTCGTTATGAGCGCCCATTACCAGGCGATAGAATTCAAATGGATACCTGTAAATTGGGTCCTGGGCTATATCAGTACACATCTATCGATGACTGCACACGATATCGCGTTTTAAGGATATATAAACGCCGAACAGCAGCGAATACGCTCGACTTTTTAGATTGCGTAATTGAAGAAATGCCTTTTCCCATACAGCGAATACAGACCGATCGTGGGCGGGAATTTTTTGCTGAAAAAGTACAGAAAAAATTGATGCAGCATGGAATCAAATTTAGACCAAATAAACCAGGTTCACCTCATTTGAATGGCAAGGTAGAGCGTTCTCAAAAGACTGATAAATCTGAGTTCTACGCTACTGTCGATATTAATTCTGAAGATATCCAAGACAAGCTAGCCGAATGGCAGCATTACTATAACTGGATGAGACCACATTCAGCTTTGAAAGGTAAAACACCGATGGAAAGGTACTTTGAATTATGTGAAGAAACCCCTTTCTCTGATGAGGTCCAGAAGCAATACAACCCATCAAATGAACGGATTCAACACGCCAATTACAAGATGGATTTAGAGATCGCTAAATTGAAACGATCTCTATGAATCACACACATTATCAGCTAAATATTTTGCAGTACCACACCCTTTCTAAGTCATCTGTGCGATAAGAAAAGCCCCCCCTGAGGGGCTATCTTATTATAGAACATCGCTTCTTATTTAGATTTTTTTAAACGTGAGCGCATTTTACAGCAAAAAGTATATTTATGCTCAGACGGTTTTGTCTATTTGTGTCATTTCCCTTGAGCTGCTTGAGTAGCTTTCGCCTATAACAAACTTAATCAAAGCTGAGGTTATATTTCCGTTGAAGTTGGTTAATACTCAATTCAGTGGGTTCATTCCAATATTTTTCTACCCATGCTTTTTTATCATTGCGCCGTCCAATATTGTCTAATAAAAAAGTTTAAGTTCTTTACGTGCATACATAATTTGCCGTTCGGTCTGATTCAAGTTTTTAGCAATCTCCTTGACCTCTATATCTGTTCTAAAGATTTCCTGTTGGTGTTCAAGTAGCCAGTTTTTACAACGTTCACTATAAGTTAACTCAGGCTGTTGGAATTCTTTACATGTTCTCTGATAAGCAGCTTTAGCAGTGTTGTATGGATATATATACCTATATTTAATAAAAATTAAATAATTTATTGTTTTATAAATAAATATAAATATTAAAATTACATAAACAGAATATTACGTTAAATTAATAAAAGATCTATGGCTATTTTGACCGTAAATTTACACTGATAGTTTTCTAAAAACAGTAATAAATACAAATAGAATTTTCTCTCGAGATACTAGCAAGTGATTCGAGGTGAGAACATCTAAACATCTGACTAAAGTTCAGTGATTGACCTAAGCTATTCAATCATTTTAGTGTACTAACACTGCTTTGTTAAAAATGATGATTAGGTCGTATAAAGTTGTTTTTTTAAGCGGGCTATGCGGTTTCTAAACCCTTCTATACTACGTTCTAAACGTGCATAGCTTGCTGTATTTTTATCTTTGCGACATGTTTGGATATAGCTAAATTCTTTGAGTTCTGCCTCAAGTTCTTGAATTTTTAGTACCGTGGCAAGTTTTTTATCCCATTGAGCTAATAAATTGGCTTCTCTGTATTTGAAATAGTCTTCATCGATCATTGCCGTCCTTCTTTTAATTCGCTCATAAAATAGGCATATCAACCCAACCCTACGATAACATAAGCAATTAATTAATATTTCATTATATATGCCGGCAATAAACCATGACTAGCAATTAACTTCAAATAATTACATAACACGCCCTGTATGAGTTTGTAAAAAATTCACCATTAGCAAGTGAAATTCGTGGGTACAAGTTCGTTTTGATATTGGTGAAAAAATACAAGAACTTCTTTCCGTTGCCGAAGATCAATTTGAGCAATATAAATCAAAACGAACAACTATTTGGCGAAATAAACTGATCAATACTATGAAAGGTTTATTGAATGAATGCTTACCTCAAGCTCAATATTCAGCTATATCATCTACTGTTACCTTATCTGATGATATATTCAAAAATATAAAACAAGGTATGGAAGATGAAGGACTGTGGAATGAGGAATTAGAGCAAAAGCTTTTTTTTGCATCTCAAATACAGCTTTCATATTTGTAATCTATAAGGGAGATATTAAATTTCCCTTTTTATAGCTTACGATAGGCTTACATTGCACAAACTTCCTGAAAAGCCATTCATTGATATTTTATGTATAAGTTGCTGTTTTGTAATTACAATATTTTAAATTTAAGCTCACTTATGCCACATACCTTAATCAGTTTATAAATTATATGGAAGAGTTCCCCCTTACCGAATTTCCACCGCTGAAACAAACTTGTTATAAAATATCAAAAAACTTCACAGCCATGTTATCTAATCTCTCTTTCACTACCTCCCAATCAGGCATAACTTGATTCAATAGTTGGTAGAAACGCTCACTATGATTATGTTCAACCAAATGACAAAGTTCATGCAGAATCACATAATCAATGCAGATTGTAGGCGCTTTAACTAGATGAGGATTGAGCGTAAGTAAACCTGATGGGGAGCAGTTTCCCCACTGTGTTCGCATGGTCATCAAACGAATATCAGGGTAATTTTCAACCCATAAAGCTTGTTCTAGAATATGTTGCAAACGTGCTTCGAATATGACTTTTGCTCGGATTCTATACCATTCATTTAAATAAGATTTAATACTTTCAAGACCCATATCCAAGGTGTTTACTTCCAATCTTCCTCTTAGAAGTTTTACACCTTTTGGCTTGGTATCATCATGAATCACTTTCAATTGATATTGTTTACCTAAATAAAAGTGGCTTTCACCACTTTTATATTTGCGAGGCGTGATAAATCTACTTTGTTCACGGAACTCTCGTAATTGTTTATAGATCCAACGACTACGCTGCTTTACCGCTTCAATAATTGTTTGATCATCTGTATTTAACGGTGTTGATACAACCACCCGACAATCAGCATAGACTTTAATCAGTATCTTTTGAGTACGACTAGGACTTTCAAGCACCTCAAAATCAATAATTTCATCACCATAAACAATGCTTAACTTTCTCTCTGGCAGCGTATTCATCCTAGAGCCCATTTAAACCAACCCGAGTAATTTGTACGATCATTTCTACAATTTTTTTTGCTTGATCCATACCACTCCCAATGGATTTACATTCACGGAACATCTGAGGTAATAATTTTTTACGGATATCCGCTTCAATATTTTGCGGATTGATGGAGTTTTCAGCCACAGAGCTCATCACAGAACGATCAACCTCGAAAGCGAGTTCAATCCACTTATCTTGATTCTGTTGATTTGTTATCGAGAATGCTTCAGGTAATAGCTTCTTAAAGACCCCGTAATAAGCTTGAGCATGCTTATTACCACTGAACACATCGGGAATTTCATCTAAACGACGAGCTTCAACTTGTTCTTCAAACTCTCTAAACAACATGTGTTGCTTCAATGGGTGATCAAACTCTTTCTCTGCTTCTTCAATGACTTGACGTAACAGCTTAGAGAAAGCCTCCTGAGCATAAGGATCATCACGCAATTGTTGCTCAATCATCTTAGTTACACGAGTTTTAATGATATCCGTTTCATTACGTGTTTTCTCTTCACTCCAATCTTCAGGCTGAGCTATTTTACCCATCTTGCCAACTTCATAAACCCCATCAGGGTCCTTAACTTCAATGCCCACAACATGCTTATCAATCAGTTTTTTGACTTGCTCTGCATACTGATCGTAGTCAACAGTCTCCCCAGCATCTCGTTTCACAATTTGACGCAAGCTTGTAAATAGTTTGACTGTTTCTTTGTAGTGCTGACGATCTGCATCAGAAAAGCTTTTATCTTCAAAGAAGGTTGCTGACTGCAACGCAACTTTTAAACAACTTGCAAACTCTGTAAGTGCTTCATAAAAATCATCACGAACTTTTAAGTGAATATCGACTAACTCACCCTTACGTTCTTCAATACGAGGAACTAAAACTTGGCGTAACTGCTCTGGATCATTTTTATTTTTAACATCAGCAAAAATTGCCCAAAGTGCTTTATACAAACGAGGTAATCGTTTGTATTCAGAACTCATTTGAGTATATAAGCCTGTAAGATCGTTAATATCATAACCACCTTGGGTACGAGCAGCGAGATCTTGGTAATCAAGAATTGTGGCATCCAATTCTTTTAAAATACCGCGATAATCAATTAATAAACCAAACTTTTTCAATGGGTGAAGTCTGTTTACACGCGCAATTGCTTGAATTAAATTGTGCTGTTTTAAATTTTTATCAATATAAAGAACAGCATTTTTAGGTTCATCAAAACCTGTTAATAGCTTATCTACTACAATCAATAACTTAAGGGATTCATCTTTTTCAAAGCGTTCGATGACTTGTTTTGTATAGGATTGTTCATCTTGAGTACCGACATTCTCTTTCCACCATTGAGTCACTTCAGGGGTAGTTGATTCATCAACATCAGTATTACCTTCACGACTATCGGGTGGACTCATGACCACTGCCGATTCAAATAGACCAGCTTCATCCAAATATTTTTTATATTTAATCGCTGAGGCTTTACTGTCACAAGCAAGCTGACCTTTTAAACCATCATCAATATTTTTAACAAAATGATTGGCAATATCTAATGCAATCAGGCGAATACGGTCATCAGCAGTATAAAGCTGACCTTTTCTCGCAAATTTACGTTTTAAATCTGATTTTTGCTGATCATTTAAACCTTCTGTAATGCGCTCAAACCATGTATCAATAGCACGTTCATTTACATCTAAATCAGGAATGCGCTCTTCATATAGCAAAGGCGTTACGGTTTTATCTTCTACGGCTCTTTGCATTGTATAAGCATGAACAATAGGTCCAAACTTGTTAACGGTCTTTTCATCTTTAAGCAATGGTGTACCTGTAAATGCCACGAATGCCGCATTTGGCAGTGCGAGTTTCATACGTACATGGTTTTCACCACCTTGGCTTCGATGCCCTTCATCAATCAGGACAATGAAGTCTGAACTTGTGTTAACACATTCAGGAAGCTTGGTTGCAGAATTAAACTTCTGAATCAAAGAGAACATGATTCGTTCTGTACCCTTACCAATTTGTTCAGCCAAGCGTTTGCCTGAAGTCGCCATGGCATTTTGCTTGTCTTTTTTTCCTGCCAGTTCACCACCTGATACAAAGGTTTTACTCAGTTGATCTTCTAAATCGACACGGTCAGTGACAACCAAAATACGGCATTTTTTTAAAGTTTCATGTAAGATCATGGCTTTACTGAGAAAGACCATAGTAAAAGACTTACCTGAGCCCGTTGTATGCCAAATCACACCACCTTCACGACCACCCTTGCTATTCTTAGTACTAATACGCTCAATGAGGCGTTTGATACCAAAGATTTGCTGATAACGGGCAACAATTTTTCCTGCTTTCTTATCGAAAAGCGTATATAGGCGAACCATTTCGAGTAGTCGTTCAGGCTTTAATAGACTAATAAGCAGTTGATCTTGACCTGTAACAGCTAAGTCTCCACCTGCAATTAGGTTTTCATACCAATTTAAGTCATCGACTGGACGATAAGAAAATAGGCTCTGTTTTTGTGAAGCAGTTAATTTCTTATTTTTAAGCGCATACATCTCTGCATCAGAAATATCTTCTTCTCGCCACGCTGCCCAAAACTTAGCAGGAGTATTACATGTGCCGTAACGCCCTTCATGTCCATTTATAGAGAGTATCAGTTGGCTATATGCAAACAGATGTGGAATTTCATCAGGTCGCTGATTACGAAGCGTCTGAGAAATGCCTTCATTAATCGTTGGACCTTTCTTTGCCTGACTGTCAGGGCGTTTTGCTTCAATCACAACTAAAGGAATACCATTTACAAAGCAAATGATATCGGGTCTACGTGTATCTACTCCACCTGAACGTGTTACAGCAAATTCTTCTGTATATGAAAAGTCATTATTATGGATGTTATGCCAATCAATCAATGGAATCGTTGGGCTAACTTTTTTTCCATTTACAAATTCAGTTACTGGAATACCGTAGAACAAATGGTTATACATTTTTTCGTTAGCGGTCAGTAGCCCCTCATTCAAAGCTGGGCTACAGATTTCAGCAATTAAGTTGTCTACCGACTTTGCTGAAAGTGGATATTCTTGACCCGCAAATGGAAAAGTACGTTTAGAGAGCTCTTTACGTAAAATTTGGCGTAATACCACTTGGTCTTGTTTACCATCACGGGCAACAAGTGCCTGTGATGGCGGTAAAAACGACCACCCCAGATTCATTAACAATGTTAATGCGGGAATCTTAGCACTGTATTCTTCTTGAAACTTAATTGAGAGACCGTTCATATCAAACCAAAACTTTTAAAATAAAACTGCGAAACATGCACTAAGATTTGCTTTATAAATAAAGCAGATAGCCATAACAATTAATACCACCAAGAACATATAAAAACTTAACGGCACTTTATCCCTAAAAAAACTAAAATTTTTCTGCTCATCAACCCATTCAATCTGATGTTGCCAAAAGAATTTATAGTGTGCATACCAATCACTGAACAATATTTGCTTACTCAGACCTACTGAATAATACTGACTTTCTAACTGCTGATATTCACTAATCAAATTTGTTAAATCATCAGAATCACTTTTACTTTGGACTGAGTAATATAAAGCTCTAAGCTGATTATAAATTTTAGTCAGCTCAACACCTGCCTTTTCATAATCACTTTTTTTTGCATCATACATACTGACATAGAGACCAACCACGCCAAGCACAGTGAAAGATGCTGAAAGAAAGCTTGTTGAAAGCTCCTTGAATGCTAAAGAATAAATACCGAAAGCAATTGATATAAAACTAATCCATCCTGGGGATTTTTCAACAAGATCATAAGTAGCAAAGTGTTTTTTCGCTCCAAATCCTACGTTATAGCCAGTTTCAGCGATACATTTAAGAAAATCAGATCGATTCATATTTAATCCTCAATTGGCACATAAATGCGATCACGAGCTACAACCACACCATTTTGAATGATGTAGCACTCCACTAGATGTTCACCATTAAAACTTGAATATTCATCAATGCGTTCTTTTCCATCATCCAACACAATTTGACCACGAATACAATTACGTCTTTTCGCTTCTTCACCTCTATTCAGCACTTTCCACTTCACAGAATAGTTCTGTAAATTTTTTGGTGTTGTATTTTCTTCAATATAAAAACTTAAACCACGTCCATGATTTAACTTTTTCTTTCTACGTTTAAATCCTCTTAGCCAATCAATCGTTTGACCATCTTGAGTAACTTTAGACTCAATTTTTAGCTTATATCGAATATCAATTGGATATTGATCCTCAATAAACTGCTCTGTATGTTCATAACGCATATCTTCAATGCGTATCGACATTTCTGCTTGTTTACTTGGTGCTTTAGGAAACTGTCGTCCATAAATCATTCGCCACTTACTATAAGCTTTATCGTCAGTACCTAAATCAATAGCCTCTAAACATAAATCATAAGCATCTTGTGCAGCATCTTGGAATTTAGCTTTAACTTTAACATCCTGATTACTGCCTAAAGCTTGATAATGATCACGATCAGGTTGATCAGCTAAAAATTTAAAAAAATCTCGGCTTAACCAGTCATAATACATATAGCTTTTATCATCATAGTAAGTCGTAGATTTCATGAAGTTATAGGCAAGTGTATCAATCAGTAAGCCCCCCATTGAGACACCATGCTTATTTTTCCAAGCTCTAGCCATCTTGCATAAACGACGCAAATTTCGATTTTTTGCATTATTCATATTTTGCATTTCATCAAGTTCAGCTTGCGGTTTTGTAATCTTCCAACTACCGCCATTTTTAGTATCTGGATATTTATATGATCCATCCTCTTGCTTAAATACAGGCTGTACCTCTACATGAAAGTTCGTATATTGGACACATACGACTAATCGATCTACAAACACAGTGGTTCGAGGATAACGTGCAAGAATTGCATCTTTTGTATCCTTTAATAACTTTGATTGACCTCCATTTTTATAATCCTCCCATTTTGAAGATGGCATGATGTACAACATGTCTAAATCTGAAATACCTTTAATCGCAGTCCATCTGCCATAGGAACCAACTTGTAATTGATTTGATGTTTTTGATTCGGTATCACGAAACTTTTTGTTCAACGCACATGTTATCTCTTGATAACGCAACGTGATTTGTTCTTCATTCGCAACCTTAATATTGCTTAAAAAGTCTTGAAACATTTGGGAAATTGACATTACAGCCCTCAAATTTTAATTGTTGATAAAGTATTAAAAACGTCCTTGTTTCTAACAATACATTTAATATTTTGTGACGCCAAACATGATCAATCAGCGCCAAATTTCACTTTTGCATTAGCTTTTATTGAGCTTAAAACTCAACTGATAACGATAAAACTCAATATTCTGAGCCACACTCAAAGCACGACGAATTCTTAAGTCATCTTCAAGTGCAATGATGACCCCTTTTACCTGCTGATCTGCCTCAGCCAACTCATCTTTGACATAGCCCATATAGCGTTGAATTTGCCCCACAACACGATCACTTGCACGACCACGTTTTAGCTCAACAACAAGCAACGTCTTTTTATCCTTACTGATTGCCAAAATGTCGATAGGACCTGTATCCGATGGATACTGTTGACCGACCAATTGACCTTCTTCGGTATAGATGTCGTATGTAGCACCCAATTCAGTTTTAGACCAATTCTCTACCAAGAAATGCTCTAAATGCTTTTCTAAAGCAAAAGCTGTTGGGTCTTCGAGTATTTCATCAGGCTCGAGGTGCTCAACTGTTTCTGTGCCATCAATAAGCGTTTTAAGCTCTTCTGCATACTTGGTCAGATTACAAACCGCACCTGCTGACCCCGATGAGTTTTTCAACTCTTGAGACATCATTTCCCTAGGTAGAGTCTGTTCAAACCATTCAACTTTTCTGCGATGGCTTAACTCACCAGAAGGCACGTAGTAGTAATCTGAAATGACTTTACCCACTAAGTAATGCCCATCCCCACGAGGTGTAAGGATGATATCTCCGTGTTTAATGCCCTTTGAAAGGGTATGTAACATACCACATGCTAAGCCTGCCGAAATTTTGGTTTTGTCAGGTAAAGCATTGAGATAAACAGGAATAAAACGATGATTAAACTCACGCCAATCATCAGGTAAGTCATGGGTTAAGTCTTGGTCAATGTTCCAGTTGGCGGCAATAAAGCCGCCCTCTAGAAACTCTTGAACAAATACAGACTTCGCACCCGCCATAATGCGGTAATAGCTAGGCATCATTTGCATCATCAAGCAGCCACCTTGACACGTTTTTTACCTGTCAAAAGTTGTTGCATCAGGGCTTTTTTCTCTTTTTTTAGACAATCTAACTTTTTCTGTAAGGTACCAATTTCTTGATCTGCACTTGAAAGAACTTTGGCTATTTCTTTCTGTTCTTCTAAGGTTGGGATTCTCATTATTACATCACAGAATGATGATGTTTTTAATGCAACTCTTGTCCCTCCTTGGCTTAGAGCATTAATTTGTTTATGCATTTGGTGGCTATTTAGAAGATACATGCCAAAATCAGCATTAATATTTGAAAACTTAAAAACACCGTAAGCTGGACTAATAAGCGCATTTTCAAGAATCAATTGCTGATTAAACACAAATTTTCCATCATCGGACATACTTCTAAAAGTCACATATCCTTTTGGTACAATCTTGTAACCAGTAGTGTCCTCACTTGCAACTTGCTTCTTAAAATAGTCATCCTGTAAATATATTCCTCTACGTGAAGAGGTTATCACTGGAAATTGATTATTAGTCGTAGATTTAACATTATAAATAGTAATCAGTTTATCTAGAGAAACTGATTTCCATTTGTCATCAAATTGATTATCACTCACATCCAATAACCGCTTCTTACCCATCAGCAATTGCTGCATCAATGCTTTTTTCTGCTGTTGGCTATTTCTGAGCAGTTTTACAGTAGCCGAAATCGCTTGATCCCAAATTGAAAGGATTTGGGCGATTTTATTCTGCTCTGCCAAAGGTGGTGTGTAGATTTTTAAACGTCTAACATCATCTTTTGTAATAGTCTTGGTTGTTGAACCACTAGCAAAAGATTTAACGTAATGCTCATTTTTTCTTAAATAGGTGTAGATAAAATATGGATTAGCCTTCTTAGGATCAATCCGAATTAAAAATAGATTCATTCCCAATGATACAGGCTTGCTAATTTCAGGCATAAAGTAAACTGTGCCAGGATTAGCAATTTTGTTCATGATTAAATCAGAAGCATAAACTTTTGATTTTTTTAGGAACTCATAAGCATGCTCATCTATATAGATAAGATTATTTTTAAAATCATTTGCTTCAAAATTGGTAGTTCGAATCATGACAGCATGATTCTCTTTATCCAATAATGTCACATTTTCTTTTAACTTTTCATAAGCACCATTAGCATGATAGTCCGTTAGAAGCTCAATAACATCACCTAGTGGTTTATAAAGAATAGTATTACTCTCCATAACCCAACTCCTCTAAATACTTCGCCATTTGAACTTCAAGCTCAGCAAGTTGAGTCTTTAACTGCTCACGCTCAGCACGTACAGCAACCAAATCAATCTCTTCTTCCTCTTCAAACGTATCCACATAACGAGGAATATTCAGGTTGTAATCATTGTCTTTCACTTCCTGCAAAGTCGCCAAATAAGCATACTTTTCCACGCTTGCACGAGCACGATAGGTTGCAATAATCTTGGCAATATTCTCTTCAGTTAAGTTATTTTGATTTTTACCTGACTTAAACTCACGGCTTGCATCAATAAACAAAACAGAATCATCAGACTTTTGCTTTTTGAAAATTAAAATTGCCGCAGGAATACCTGTACCGTAGAACAACTTTTCAGGTAAACCAATCACCGCATCTAATAGGTTTTCGTTAATCAACTTCTCACGAATCTTCCCTTCAGACGAGCCACGGAATAACACACCATGCGGAACCACAACGCCCATACGACCCGTAACAGGTTTGAGCGTCTCAATCATGTGTGAGATAAAGGCATAATCACCTTTGGTCTTTGGCGGTAAACCACGACGGAAGCGGTCAAACTTATCATTCTCAGCTTGATCATAACCCCATTTGTCTAATGAGAATGGTGGGTTTGCAGTCACAATATCAAACAGCATCAAGTCGCCATTCTTATCCAATAATTTTGGATTACGAATGGTATCACCCCACTCAATTTTGTGGTTATCTTCACCATGCAAGAACATGTTCATCTTGGCTAATGACCACGTTGAACCAATCGCTTCTTGCCCATACAACGCATATTCTTTGCTGTTGTGATTACTGACGACTTTACGGCCACACTTCATTAACAGTGAACCAGAACCACAGGCAGGGTCACAAATACTGTCGCCTTTTTGTGGATCAAGTAACTCCGCAATTAAGTCCGATACTTCAGGTGGAGTATAGAATTCACCCGCCTTTTGACCACCACTCGCAGCAAAGTTTTTAATCAAAAATTCATAACCGTTACCAATCACATCAAGTGAACCCACACGGCTTGGTTTGAGATCCAACTCAGGCACAGCAAATACTTCTAAAAGGTCTTTTAGAATGGTATTTTTTTGCTTTTCTTCACCCAATTTATCGGTATTAAACGAGATATCTTGGAAAACGCTTTTGCCTACATCTTTCAGCTTTGTACCATTGGCTTCTTCAAGTGCATGCAAAGCCATATCAATACGTTCACCATTGCCGGGTTCAAAGCGACGCTCATGCAAGGTATAGAAATTTGATTCACGAGGCAGGACAAAACGCTCGCTTTTCATTAATTCTTCGATGAGCTCAGGTTCATCGCCATGTTCATTTTTATAATTATCGTAGTGATCTTGCCATACATCAGAGATGTACTTTAAGAATAACATCGTCAAAATATAGTCTTTGTAGGTATCTGCACTCACCGTGCCAC
This sequence comes from Acinetobacter sp. WCHA39, assembly GCF_002165385.1. NCBI lineage: Bacteria > Pseudomonadati > Pseudomonadota > Gammaproteobacteria > Moraxellales > Moraxellaceae > Acinetobacter > Acinetobacter sp. WCHA39. The sequence continues at coordinate 13,022 of NZ_NHRP01000032.1, read as the reverse complement.
GGAATACATCACATGCCGACCAAAGGGCTTTATTGACGGTATCTTGATTGATTTGAGTAACCATTATTTGTTTCCTTGGAGCAGTTGTTTAAACATGCCCATCATCATTTGTTCACGATTTTTAAGTAATTGTTGGGTCAAGATCTGCTCTTGCTCCCAAATACGGTTTAATTCGATTATGCGTTGCTGAATATCCAAGCTAGGGATTTCAACTTCAAACTGGTTGACTGTAGATACGCTAAGCATTGGCATCTTAGAGCCCTGACTTTCTTTCCGTAACTCGTATTGCACATGAGGTTGGTTTAAGTACCAGCATAAGTATTCAGGCACTACATTTTGATTTGGCATTATTATCAAAAACTGGCTACTCACAATTAAGGGTAATGCTTTTGATTGATCTTGATTGCCTACAAAATAATGTGCCTTGAGATACTCTCCACGACAGGGCAGCAACACAGACTCAGGCGACACGATTGCGTTATCTTTACCTTGCCAATCAATTTGCGGTAAAGCATCTGCAAAAAGCGTATAACTACATGTATCCGTTGCTATGTTACGAATGTCTTTGATCTGCAATACGTGGGCATTGCCAGACTCAACTTCCTCGATCTTTTCTCGAAATGTAAAGCCTGTACGAATCTCTGTAAGGTCGCTCAGTTTTAAGAATCTCTTTAACTTTGCCATAAATATTTACTCAGAAAGGGATTGAGCCATCCTTGGCTCACATATTTAAGAAGCTTTGCCTAAGTTTTCTTTAAGCCAAGTAGTAACATCTTTCATTCCCTTTGAATCAAGGTTGTACCAAGCTGCCTCATTTTGTAAGCGAGTCACTAATAAGCCATCATTACCATCCATGACTTTGAATAATTCCTCTGCAATTTGTGATGGTGTTTTTTCAGAGACAATTAACCAACATGACTCCAGTGGATGACACCAATTGCCTAGAGACCTAATTTTTTCATAAAGCTCATCATAGTTACGTTGTTTACGCAGGTCATAATTGATCTGATATACTTTCATTTGTTCTGAACTCCTAATATTTAGTCGTGTTAATGGTTTTGAACTCGATGACAGGCGGCCACCTGTCATCCTTATTTTTTGCAGTAGAACATCTATTCAAACCAGCTAAATAGCATATTATGTTGCTGATAGTACTATGTCAATTAAAATTACAGTAGATTATCTACGTTTTTTATTTAATTTATAACCTTTTGTTAAATAATTAATTTTCTAAAAGTTCGGTAATAAGTGTTGAGGATGAATCTTCAATATTTTTGCAATCTCATATAGTTTTTCGACAGTTAGATTTACTTCCCCACGCTCAATTCTTCCCATGTAGCTCCTATCTATAGAGCACTGTAGGGCCAAGAACTCTTGAGTCATGTTTAACTCTATTCTTTTATTACGGATTAATTTCCCAATTTTTATAGATAATTCTGACATGTTCGGCGTCAACTATCTTGGCCGGTTCGCGTCAATTATGATGGCCGGTTAGGTTTTCTCATTTTTCCTACTTCCAGCTTGTTTTAACTGATGTTGTTTTCGATAGCTTTCTCCTTCTAATTCTATAATTGTCGCGTGGTGGATCAGCCGATCTATGGCCGCTACCGTCATCATGCTGTCTGGGAAGATCTGATCCCATGCACTAAACGGGTGATTGGCTGTGATGATCAGGCTACCGCTTTCATATCGATGCGCGATAAATTCAAACAGTACCTGGGTTTCTGCATCGGTTTTTTTCACATAACCAATGTCATTTATCTGACCACCCGATATTTCAAAATAAACGGGAAGCCCACCGCTATCTACAGCGAGATGAATTTTTGTAGAACTCCCACCCCGACTTTTTCCTATCGCTTCATCTGAACTGCTTGCGGCTCCGCTACTGTCTTGATGCGCTTTGACAATACTTCCATCAATAAACAACCATTCTGGATCATTATCGGACGATATGCTTTGAAACCATTTTTGTAACACACCTTTCTTTGACCAAAGGTTAAAGCGCTTAAATACAGAGTTCCAACGACCGAATCTTTCAGGCAAATCTCGCCACTGAATGCCTGTGCGCATACGATAAAGTATGCCTTCCAGTGTATTTCGGTGTTCATATTTATTGTAAACACGCCCTGTCTCTTTAAGTATTTGCTTTAGGGCTTCCTAGGCGTTATCTGTTAGCATTGTCCTTGGCATAGCAACGTCCGTTCTCGGTGGTATTTTTGATTTTTGGCGAAACCATTATACCTTGTTGCTATGCCGTTCATTTTTCACTCAAAGATCAACAGCCTCTAGTAAGGCACGTACTTGAAGCACTTAAAAGATAAAAATAAAGGCTCTCTAATGTGTTTAGGAGCCATCTAACTTATAGTTGTTTCGGGTGAGGCTTATTTGTTTTTGTGCTCCAGTGCTGTAAGTGATGTACCTACGATAAATATAGACACGACAAACAAGCCTAAATCTTTTAGCAAAAACTGGCCAGGAACCACAGAGATCGCAGGAAACCCAAGAGATGCCTCAAAAACACCGGGTGTAGTCAGCATGAACGACAATGTCGTAAAAAAGAGTCCGGTTGAAAGTACACCGCCCAAGATTGCGAGCTTAGGGGAGAAAACTCGTGCAGCGATTAACAGGCCAACTGAAATTTCAAGCACACCCAGAAAATTTGAGAATCCTTGAATGCTGAGGAAGCTATACATCCACGAAAGCAGAGGGCTATTACTAACAAAACCATGTATACCGTTTGCTTCGTAGCTAGTGAATTTCATGCCACCAAACCACAAATATATTATCGTCATGGCAACGTAGATGCCACCTATACCAAACTTAGTGATTTTTGCACCGAGATTATTACTAAGGGTATTGGTAGTCTGGACACCATTTTCAATTTCGGGAATAGTCATCTTATATCTCCAATTATTTTTAGCCATGTGGACTCACTCTATGTAGCCCACTAAAATGATATGACTCTTGAGAAAAACTATATGTTTACTCGAGTCGAACCTAACTTAGGTAATTGCTGTAGTTGAGCACCAATGGATTAGACATCAATGCCTAGTGGTTGAACGGCCGGGAAGTCGACCTCGGTCTGTGTCACTTCGTTAACGTAGTTAGTGAAAGTGTTCAGGGCAACAGCCAACAGAATATCCACTACATGTGCATCACTGTAGCCAGCGTTCAGCACCGCTTGGACCTGGTCATTGCTGACTTGCCCGCGCTGGCGGACTACGGCGGCAGCAAAACGCACGGCTGCGTCGGCCTTAGGGTCATTTGATGCACCGCTGCGGTTGGCAGTGAGTTCAGCATCATCAAGCTTGGCCACCTTACGGCCTAGGAAGGAATGGGCAGCAAGGCAATAATCGCAGCCGTTGATCTCAGCGACGGCTAGGGCAATACGCTCAAGAGTCGCTGTACCCAAGCCGCCCTGTGCTGATGCTGCGCTCAATTGCAGGAAGCCAGTCAGCGCAGCAGGGCTGTTGGCAACGACGCGGAACATGTTAGGAACGCGGCCCAGTTGTTTTTCCACAGCCTTGAGTGAGGTATGGGTAGCAGTAGGCGCGGCGTCGATTGTGGTAGGGGTGTTCAAACGTGACATAAATTTCTCCTAGTGATTTGAAAGACAGCACGCTGTATTGGCGTGGAATAAATTGTATTTAAGAAGGTTCTGCTTGATAATCCGTTGCTATCAGACAGCTCATCTTCACGTCTTGCGCAGTCGCCATTTCAGTGCCACTACACACCTTCGTTGACGTCACGCCGTCCTGATTTCTAAGGAGGTCTTCGAGACCCCAAAAACACCCTCCGGCAACGATCACATAATCTAGTTTCATAAAGCCTCCTTGGTTTTTATCTATTTACTAATGGAACTGAATTTACAGCATGTAAAATAGATATAATATGTTCAATAGTTCGTATAACATGACCTATTGGACAGTTTACGTAGGGGCTATGTATGGATGCAGACTTTGGATATCAGATTAAAAGAGTTGTGAAATTAAGGGTTCACGAAAAACTGCAAATATAGGGCAAATCAGATTGTCTATACCCATAATTTAGAGCGCCCGAGCATCAGGAACTCACTGAAAGCAGACGTTTCTGAAAATAAACAAGGCACAGCGCTTGAAAATTTCGAGACATCAACGTTTTGCCAAAAGGCTAAAAATGCGTGCACTACTCATTTCGCATTTAAAGAGAGCATCGGTTATTAGGCAATAACGATGTGGCCAAAATTTGTCGACCACTACACTATCTCGTAAACGAGTTTGTTAGACGTCAACTAGTACGTATTTTTAGTGTAAGGTCATATTAATGCACGATGCTAAACTCTGCTGTGAGCTAGGTAGGATGTATAAATACCATAAATATTTCAATGCTTTACTTTTTAAAGCTCAAGTGAGTTACTCAGTTCCGACTGTTGGTGGCAGATTTGGAATCTCGCGATTTGTCTTAAATGTCAGCCAAGCAAGTCTCTCGCTAATAAAGTGTTGACTATCCCTGACAAAGTAACAATTTCTTGCCATAATCAGACTTAAGCACTTTACTTAGAGTGTATGTGCGCCGCTTAATGCATCAATGCTGCTAATTCCCTGATTGACATCAATCACTTTGTTTCCTGTTTGATACTCTGAGATAAACAAGATCGAATGATGCAAAAGGGGACTATTTAAATACTGAGGGAACAAATGGCAGTAGATTTGAGCATAGAAACCGCTCTGCTCCTAGAGCGCTGGCAAGGCATTGTAAACTCGATGGCTCAAGTCGCGGAAGTGCCTTGTGTGCTGATTAATCGATTAGATAAAAACGAAATTTGTCAGGCTGTTGGCAGTGTGTCAGTACCAACTTTTTATTGCGGTGAACCTGTTCCATTGGCACTTAACACTTATTGTTCCCAAGTCATTTCCAGTAACCAGCCATTACTAGTTGAAAATGCAATCGGTACCCGATATGAAAACAATAACCCAACATTTGCAGCAGGCTTTAGTTATTACTATGGCCTGCCATTGCTTTGGCCTAGCGGAAAAACTTTCGGTACTTTGTGTATGTTGGACTTTTCAAGCCCAGATCGGGCATCACAACACTGTTCCTTACTCACACTTTTTAAGCAGGCCATTGAATACGATTTACAGATGCTTCAACAACAGCAAGATCTGCTAAAGCGTGAGCAACAAGCAGACAAAAAATTTATACAACTATTCAATGAGATGTCAAATAGGATAAGACCGGTAACTAATAATAAGTTGCTTCAATCTGAGTTGTTTGTACTTTTGACAAGCCAATACCAATACTGGCATCAGGAACTGGATAAGCAGCTTAATCAAACCGTCCTGACTGATGAAAACTCCATTCATATAGCGGCACTGGTTCGAATTTGGTCAAATTTGTTGGCGATTGCCCATGAAACAGAATGGTTGAGAGCTACGGCAGTTCTAGAACCTTATAGTTGTGATGCTGTTGCGTCACTGGTCAATGCAACTCCATTATTAGAACAAGCAGTGTATAAAACAGCGCTGACCCTTGGTGCTGATCTCGTTTTGAGGAGTCATTTGCCTAATCCACTGTTACTAAGTGGGAAACCAGAGTTATGGTCTCTGATAGGACTAGCTATCACGAGCTTTTTAGTTGTTGGCGCCAGCGGTACAAGTATAACTATTTTTGTCAGTAACCGATTAAAAGGTAAGTACAGAGTTTTGGAATGGTCCCTTCTTGTAAAAGGCCAGACGATGCCGCTGCGTTTTACCCGCGATAATCAAGCGCTTTATGGTTTTGCAACAGTATGTGCCGAGTTAGCGGGTGCTGTTCTTGAATCTGGTGAGTGGCAATTAACTGAGAGTCTTCAGCAACAGAGTCGTTATCTCAACTCAAATCGTGATCACGTTGACGACATTGAAAGCAGGAATGCTTCAAGAACTGCTAATGGCATAACCAGGCTTATCTGCTTATCGATACCGGTGATGGGAGACGATTTATAAACACTCAGCGATGATCAGCGAAGTTGTGTTTTAGTTTTCTTGTTGGCACTACATCCGGTATGGCGGCCTTTAATCTGAGAGTGACACTTGGGATAACTGAAAAACTGGCTGTGATTCTGCTGAACGGAGCTTGGTGCTAAGCATGTTGGCGTCATTCAAAGCAAGGTCAACACTGCTATTAACGTTTACGATTATCTGACGGACGTGCTGCTGCGCGTCAACCAACATCCAGTAAGCAAGGTACATGAACTAATGCCGAAGTTACGGAAAGCTCAGTTCGAAAGCGCATTACAGCGTTCAGCTCTATTTAGCAATCCCGATGCTTCGGTAAAATAAGCCACGGAAAATGCTCCGGAGGCCGCATGCACACTAAATAGATGACGTTAGACGAAGAGTTGGATTTAAACGAGCAAATTATAGAGCCTGCGACCGGAAAAGCCAAAAGTTTATAAATACAGCTAAAACTCAAATCAAGCAGGCGAATATTGTACAAAACAATACCATTGCTACAGAGATAACTTCAAGTCTGACAGATCTATGCTAGAGTTAAATCAACGATTTAATTCATTTTTCTATGCAGGATCTTTGAAAAATGCAGTAGAAAAACGGAGAAGTACATGACCTTTAGTTTAGCTCAAACAGCTAGTGCAGAAACCACACTAAAAGCACCTGCTGAAGCAGATCAGAACCTGCGGGATATCACTGAACTGGCGTGTTATATCTGTGATGCACCAGTGGCTATGGTGACGCGAACCGATGACACAAAGCTGAATCTAATTGCAAAAGTTGGTATTTCGCGTACCTCTGTATTAATTAAAGAGTCCTTTTGCGTGTATGCAATGGAAACACCTGATGCGGTAATGGTGGTCCCTGACGCTACTTTAGATCACAGATTCAGTACCAATGCTATGGTGATTTCAGGACCTGGCTACCGATTTTATGCTGGCTCGCCGCTGATTGATCCCGAAGGTGCAGTGATTGGTACTATTTGTGTCTATGATCATGTTCCTAAGCAGCTGAACCAGCGGCAGATAAGCTCTTTGCAGGCTCTGTCCAGACAAGTGATCGCCATACTGGAGCTGAAAAAAGTCGGCGAACAATTACATAATACCAGCATGACGGATGCGCTGACAGGGGTGAACAACAGAAGAGCTTTTGACCTCAAGTTTGAAGCTGAATTTGCTCGCTGGCAAAGAACAGGACAATCTTTTGTACTGGCATTGATTGATATTGATCACTTTAAGAGTTTTAACGACAGCTATGGTCATGCCGCAGGAGATGAGGCACTGAGTCAAGTCGCGGCTCTGTTTCAGCGCCATAGCAGGAACTATGACTTTTTCGCCCGTTATGGTGGTGAAGAGTTTGTGCTGATCCTGCCAGGCACAGACACAGCGTCCGCAAATAAAACACTGGAAAAGTTAAGGCTGGTAGTGGCTAACCATGAGTGGTTATTACGACAATTAACGGTCAGCATAGGTTTGGCCAGCGCTGATTTATTTGACGACAAAAAGCAGTTGCTCGAAGTCGCCGATCAGATGTTATACAAAGCTAAAACCCAAGGCCGCAATCAAACCAGTGTGTTCGCCACACTGTAAGAGATCTGTTCATGCTGCGCTGATCTCAAGACCTCATAAAAACTGAGGTCTTGCTTCGGTCGATAAGCTGGTCTGATATTGGCATTATTTATTCCTTTCAAATACATGGGTAATGCGACTTACACAGATTTTTTATGCTCTCTTGGACTCCATGTGAAGGAGATCGTCACATTCTTTACATATAGAAAATAGAGTTCTTTAGCCAGCTGCAATTTCAGATTAACCGATTCGGTAAGCTTTCTGCATTTCCGGAGACAACTTTTTTAGCCAGCTTGAGAGACTGAAGCCTTTTCTATCGGTACTATTTAATTTAGTAAAATACAGATGTTCATCCCAGCGAGGACCGAAATCTACTTCTGCAAGACTTACAAGCTGTTTGTTTCTGCGAAGACGATGCTTTTGATGGTAATCTTCGGCGGGCCAAAAATAACCATTTTGTTCTCCGGCCTCAATCACCTCGGGAGATTTCTCCTTTCCAATCGCTTGAATCAGTTCTTCAGCTACTTGTTTTTGCTCCAGATCAAAAACAAAAAGTATCTGGCGATACTGGCCCTGCTTTCTACCATGAACAGACCATGATTCAAAACTTCCAAGAAGTTCCCTGTAGCTGATTTGGTCTTTATCGTAGATCACTCTGACGACTTCGGCGTGTCCGTTGATGTTGCGGTAACTCGGATCCAGAGTTGATGCTCCAGCGTAGCCAACACGTGTTTGCACTACTCCCTGCGTCCCTCCAAAATTAGAATCCGGTCCCCAAAAGCAACCCATGCCGAAAACCGTTTGACTAAGCTTCCCGATTTTCAATGCTTCTTCGATTGCTTCAGGGGTTGCAAATTCATAGCTTTCAACACCGTCTTCTTTATTCATTTTTAGATCCGACATATTTTTCACCTAACTTTCAAAAATTGAAGCCACTCCCATTCCTCACGCCGTGCAAACGACGATAAGACCACGTTTTCCAACACCAGCTTGATGAAGTATCTTTGCTAAAACTCCGCAGCATGTTTCTTGGTAACACAACTGCGGAAAATTGCTGTAATCATTGATCTTACTGCTTATTAAGTTATTAATAATTCTAAAAAACTCATTATTTCATTGAAGCTTCCAACCACCTGTCAAGGTCCTTGAACTTGGGGTTTCTCAGCTTCTTTGTCCCAACCACTATTGTCGGGAAATTCAGCTTTCCGTTCGAATAGAGGGAGCACAGTTCATCAGCAGCCGCGTCGTCTTCATGAACATCCAAAAAAACAAACTGGCTCCCTTTTTCTTGCAAGTACGAATGGTAAATCTTGGTTTTATGGCAGTCTTTATGACCGAACAGCTTAATCAACACGAACGGCTCCTTTTTTCAAAAGGTTCACTTTCATAAACCCCCTCGATTTAAAAATTATTCTACAAACTTCAATGACTCCGAGTTAATACAGAATCGGACCCCTGATGGCTCAGGACCGTCTGGAAAAGCGTGCCCCAGATGGGCTTCGCACACATTGCATAGCACTTCGATTCTGCGCCCGAAGGTCGTATCCAGTTCATATTGAATTACGTTGTCTGCGACTGGCTCAGAAAAACTCGGCCATCCCGTTCCCGAATCGAACTTTAGGTTCGAGTCAAAGAGTTCGGTGTCGCAGCCCACACAGGCGTACCTTCCAGCTTCATAAAATGAACAGAGTTCTCCGGTGTGCGCGCGTTCGGTGCCTTTCATCCGCATGACCCGAAATTGCGCTGGCGTCAGAATTTCTTTCCACTCTTCCTCGCTCTTTTCTACTTTTTTGGGAGGCGCGGGAGTGCCGTTATCCAGGTAGTTGTAAATGCTTTTCCAATTGAACATATATTTGCTCCTTTATTTTAGGGTTCACTCTTTAGCTATCAATCCACGAGAAGAAGTCTGTAGCACTACCAATGAATTCTCCATCCACAAAAACTTGCGGTACAGTTTGGAGATTTGTTCTTTCCTTCAACTCCAGGTAAGTCTTCGGATCGTCGTCTACGCGAATTTGTTTGAAATCGACCTTTTCAGCAGTTAGGTAATTCTTCACGCGTGCGCAAAATGGACAATGGTCTTTCGTATAAATAACAACATTCTTAAGTGCTTTCATTTTTTCCTCGTTCATTTGGTTCATGATTTAGTCTCTTTCAAAATGGCAAGAGTATCCGCTGGGATTCCTCTGCAAATAGTTTTGGTGATATGCCTCAGCGTCGTAGAATTCTTTTTCCAGGGTGACGGTCGTGACCACTTCATTCTCGAAGCGACCGATCTCATTGACCTCATCAATCACGTTTTCGATAATCGCTTTCTGTGCATCGTCACGATAGAACGCTGCCGAGCGATACGAAGTGCCAACATCATTTCCTTGGCGATTCTTCGTAGTCGGATCATGGATTTTGAAAAAGTAATGTAGAATCTCTTCGAGAGATATTTCGTCTTGGTCGTATTCCACGCGAACCGCTTCGGCGTGCCCCGTTTTCCCTGTTATAATATCGGCGTAGGTAGGATCATCAAAATCTCCGCCAGAGTAGCCCACCTTCGTTGACGTCACACCGTCCAGACTCCTAAGGAGGTCTTCGAGACCCCAAAAACACCCTCAGGCAACGATCACATAATCTAGTTTCATAAAGCCTCCTTAGTTTTCATCCACTTACTGATTAGACTGACTTTACAGCATGTAAAATAGATATAATATGTTCAATAGTTCGTATAACATGACCTATTGGACAGTTTACTTAGGAGCTATATATGGATGTTCTCAGTGAAATTTTAGATAAGGTAGAGCTTACTAGCAGCTACTGGTATAGAACCTCATTTGCGGGAGACTGGGGCATCAGCCTCCCGCAGGAAGAGAATCTAGCGAGATTTCACATCGTGACTCATGGCGAGTTTTGGTATGAGGTGCCAAAACTTAAACTTAAAGCATTGGCGGAGCAGGGCGATATTTTGATCTTTTTCAAAGGGATGGAGCACACCATGGCCAGTGCACCAAAAATCAAGGCCGAGCCTGCGGTCGAATTTAGAGCTAAAGCCAACCTCACCGAAGCTCAAGTTTTGGAATACGGTGATCAGAGCAAGCTCAAAGCCAACGTCGTTTGCGGACATTTTTGTTTTAATGGCGGACCCGATCATCCATTCTTAAATTCGCTGCCAAATGTCGTGCATATCAAGAGTGCTGATAACTCCCACTCGCCTTGGCTTGCCATGCTTTTAAGTATTATAGAGCAGGAAGCAAAATCAGGGCTTCCTGGAAGCAACACGTTAGTCAGAAAGCTGACCGAAATTATCTTCGTGCAAGCGTTAAGAATCCACATGTACAAATCCAATAAAAATGCTGGATTCTTCAAACTGATCGAAAATCCGCAACTCAGCAAAACCTTGGAAGCTATTCATCATAGTCTCGATAAAAAATGGGGTCTTGACGATCTCGCCGGGATTGCGGGGATGTCGCGTACGAACTACAGCGTCAAATTTAAGGAGCTGTCAGGCATGACACCTCTTGATTATTTAACCTATTGTCGGCTTGAAAAAGCAAAGCAGCTGCTTAAAGAATCCGGTAAGTCTGTTCCCGAAGTGAGTGAAGCCATTGGGTATCCGGCACATGAACACTTTCAAAAGTTGTTTAAGAAAAAAATTGGCAAAACTCCTAGCGCGTACAGAAAAGAAAATTCTGAAAAGGTGTAAAAATGAATATCTATAACTCTCCTGTTACCAAAATAGCTTTCTGGGTCATAGTCATTGGTGGTGCGGCTTGCCTGCTTATCCCTTTGTTTGCACCTCTTCTTCCGCTGCAATATTTGAAAGGTTATGGCGAAATAGGAGATGTTCTTGGAGGTATTTCAAGCCCATTTCTACAAATTCTGGGTTCAGTGCTTCTCTTTCTGGTGTTAAAAGCTCAGATTGACGCTAATGGCATCCTCCATCAGCCTTCTATCTGTTCTGTAGTCAAAAACTGTTTCTTTAAGAAAGTTTCTTCCAATAAAATGTTATTAGTATGACACCATTCTAATAACAACTTAACGGCATTGAGATAGGCTTCTATTGTATTTGAGGCCTTCGCAGAATTTCTGAGCTTACTTGTAGCAAAAAGAGTCGGATACCAATTCGGAACTCCATTGTCATCTATCAAAAGTGAATAACGTTCGCCTGACTCAAATTTTGTTCTAATGAGTTTCATTATGTAGACTCAAAACATTACATTATTTGATGGTACATCATTACCTGTTAAATTCAATTATTATATTTACTTACATGTTAAATTATTATATTTTAATATCAATTATTTATATAAAATTATTTACATAAAAGTCTTTGGTGCATTTAAATATGAAAAATTATAATTTTGTTGAATATCCTTCAAACTCATCGTACGCATGGCATGTTTATTTTGTTGATACCATTTTCACGTAATACAATTTGCTCTCGTGATCGTACGATCTGCTGTCTCTTAACACCGATATATTGAACCAGATAACGGCAGTATGAAGATACTTGTCTTTGAGTAACACTATTCATTGCTCATATCTTAGAATATGTTTGTTAATGATAAAAGCCGTAGATATTTCATTTAACTTTTAATATCTCACTACTCTTTACAACTTTGATTGGATGATATTCCTCTTCATAAGCTTCAATGAGTGTGACTAAAATTTCCCTTTCCTCGGCTTTAGGCGTACCTTTATTCGCCTGAAAGATACTTTCTAATCGAATAAAAGCGTTAGTAAGTTCAACATCATTTTTAATTGGTTTAATATTCACTGATATTTCCTCATTCTTATAGTGTCCTCCAATTCCCAATACCTAGAAACAGGAGGATAGACATCAATATAGCTATTCTAATTTACGAGTATTATTTCAGCTTTGAATAAAACTTACTCTTACTGTCATACTGATAAAGTACAATTTTATTTACTTTAACCATCCGATTATTGTCGCTCATATCCGTTCCCTGATATTGAATCTGGAATGGATAAAATGGTTGTCCATTTTTGTTGACTCTGATTACTGAAGAATACCCGTACTCTGGTTGTTCTGAAACTTTTCCTTCTTCAAACATTTGTTCAACAATATAGTCGTCCTCATTTAACAGAAGAAGTGACCATACGCTTTCCCCATAACCATTTCCGTAATAACCATCAATGGTATAGCTTCCTAGTGTATTGTTTCCAAAAGCTTGTAAGTTCTTTTTAAATTCTTGAGCATTCCATGAGGTTCGACCATATCCCTCTATACTTTCAATTCCCCCTTGGGCTGTTTTTGAAATCATTTGGAATTGTCGATTGTCCAATTTTTTAAAGAGATATAATTCCAAAGTGCCTCGTGTAACATGTGAAGTTTCTATCCTGCCTTCGATTGCTAAAGTCACTTCGACAGGGACTATATAACGGACTTCCCCCTGCATTGTTAGCGGCAGTGTAAAAATGACCCCCTAATGGCATTTAAAAACTGACCCCCTTGGTTAATATAGCGGTCATTTTG
>NZ_NHRP01000031.1:0-34087 GCF_002165385.1 Acinetobacter sp. WCHA39 | reverse complement strand
CTTCATTGATGACTTTATTCTCGATAAAAATCATCTGCTACCACAGAGAATCTATAAATAATAGTGCGTAAGTCCTATAATTATTGAATATTAATCTTTTAAAATACCGAGTCACACAGAAATTAAATGCCAGTCACATGGAACAATGAGCCGACCCAACTCGAAAATGCCATGGCTAAAATGCCCCATAAGGTAATACGTAGACTACCTTTTAGCATTGATGTTCGAGCAAAATAACTGGATAACGCTCCCAATAATGCGAGTGAGACGATACCTGTAATTAAAACTGAGCGAGCGACCCATGAACTTGGGCTGAGTAAAATGGCAAGCATAGGAAGTACAGCACCACATGAAAAGGAAGCAGCAGAAGAGAGCGCTGCTTGAATCGGATTCGCAGCAGTATTTTCATGTATGCCAATTTCATCACGGGCATGTGCCCCAAGTGCATCATGTTCTGTGAGTTGTGTGGCAACTTCATGTGCCAATTCAGGTTTTAGACCTCTCGAAATATAAATTTCAGTCAGTTCTTTCAATTCTGCATGCGGATTGTTTTCAAGTTCAGTTGCTTCAAATTTTAAGTCTGATTTTTCAATATCTTCTTGAGATTTTACCGAAATATACTCTCCAGCCGCCATCGAGGTTGCACCTGAGATCAGTCCAGCAATACAGGTGACCAAGAGTGTTTGCGAACTCGCACCACTGGCTGCCATCCCCATAATTAAACTTGTGACAGAAATAATGCCATCATTTGCGCCAAGCACGGCAGCACGCAGCCATCCTGAGCGTTGTATGACATGAAGTTCTTGATGGTATGACAAAGACATAATGGCTCTCTTTTTATATATGTAAACGTAATTATAGGGGCAAATAGATGAATCATTTTTATTTTAACGAATTCTTTTCTGATTAACTTAACACCATATTAATGTGATTTTTGATTGTTTTATGTTATTGATTTGATGAAATGATTTTATAAACAGTAACATACAGTATGAATTGTTTATTTGTGCGATTAAAAAGTGATTATCCAGCAAATTTATAGCCTTGGTTAAGGCTATAAATATGATTTGAAAGCTTCGATTGCGCGTGCTCTGCTAGTTTTAAGATCAACAATTGGTTTTGGATAATTGAGATTTTTTGATAAATCTTTTGCATAAGGTTCATGTATGATTTGTGCATCCAAATGTGCGAGTTCTGGCACCCATTTACGAATATAGTCTCCATTGGAATCAAACTTTTGTGATTGGCTAATTGGATTAAATACTCGGAAATAAGGGGCAGCATCTGTGCCTGTGGATGCACACCATTGCCATCCACCATTATTTGCAGCTAAGTCACCATCGATTAAATGTTGCATAAACCATTGTTCGCCGATGCGCCAATCAATCAATAGATTTTTAGTTAAAAACATAGCGCAAATCATACGAACTCGATTATGCATCCAACCTGTTGCGAGTAGCTGACGCATACCTGCATCTACAATTGGAATACCTGTTTGCCCTTGTTGCCATTTTTCTAGATTAACTGGATCATCGCGCCAATTGATTTGTTGGGTTGCTGCTTTGAAGGGTAAATGTTTAGAGACTTGTGGAAAATCAAACAAAATATGTTGATAAAATTCACGCCATAACAGTTCATCGAGCCACGTTTGTTGACCTTCAGATTGAATAACAAAATCACCGTGCTGTTGTCGAAACAACGCTTGGATACATTGGCGAATGGAAAGTATGCCAATATTTAAATAGGTAGAAAGCTGGCTTGTGCCTGATATTGAAGGCAGATCACGAGATACTTTATAGTCCGTTAGATTCTGATCGATGAAATGATCCAATAAATTATGAGCGTGTGATTCACCGACATTCCAAAGAATCGTAATTGGTGGTTTTATTTTCTTTGCATATTCGACTTGTAATTGATGGATGTCTGTTTGAGCTAAAGCAGATAAATCTAATTCAATCGGTTGTTGAATATTGGGCATCGGATAGCATTGAGGTAAAGCATGTTGTAAACGTTGGTAGCATGCTTTTTTAAATGCGCCAAAAACTTGGTAGGGCAGGTTCGATTGATTACGGATAGATGCAAAAGGAAACAGAGTTCGATCATGTAACAGTACGAGTTCTTTTTGATGCTGATTTAAAAGCTTTTGAACATTTGCATCACGTTGAAGTTCATTAACACCAACTTCAATATTGGCATAAATATTTTGAAAATTAATATGCTCTAATAAGCGAATAAAGAATTGGGGAATATCGTTCCATAAAGGAATGGTTTGAACGATTAATGGGATATTCAAGCTATCCAGTTGTTTTTTTAGTTCGTGTAATTGACGCAGATAAAATTCAATTTTAATCGGCGCATCATCATGGCATTGCCATTGTTCAGGCGATAATACAACGATTGCGACACATGAACCTGTTTGAGTCGCATGCCATAAAGCAGCCTGATCACGGACGCGCAGGTCTTGGCGGAACCAGATTAATTGATAAGTATTTGACATAGCAATTCTATAAAGTTCTTTAAAAATTATTATTTATATTTTATAGGTGCTTATGTGAAGAAAAAGCAAAGCCGAGGCTTTGCTTTTTGAGATGTTCTAATTCAAAAATGAATTAGTGGTGGTGACCACCTGCACCGTGAACATGACCGTGATCTAATTCTTCTTGACTAGCATCACGGATTTCTACGATTTCAACTTCGAAAGTTAAGTCTTGACCAGCAAGAGGGAAGTTTGCATCAACAATAACGTTTTCGCCTTCAACTGCTTTAACAGTTACGATTTGAACGCCATCATCAGTTTGAGCTTGGAATTGCATACCCGCTTGGATATTGTCTACACCTTGGAACATTTGAGCTGGAACTTCTTGTACGAGGTCTGGGTTATATTCGCCGTAACCTTCAGCAGCTGGAACAGTTACAGTAAATTTTTCGCCTACTGTTTTACCAAGAAGTGCATTTTCTAAACCTGGAATGATGTTGCCCGCGCCGTGCAAATATGCAAGTGGTTCACCTTGAGATTGATCAAGTGTTTCACCCTCAGCGTTTGTTAAAGTGTAGTGGAATGAAACCACGTGGTTATTTGCAATAGCAGTCATGTTGTTTGATCCATTCAATCAATTTAGGTGTACATCATAAAGTGAAAAATAGATTTTGTTGACTATTTTCCACTTTTTGAAACTATTTCGTTATAAATGGGAACGAAATAGAAAATTTCAACTCAATAAAGTTTAATTTTTGGACGTACACGACGTGTCAGAAAATCTTTCATGGTCAGCATTCCTGCTTGGGTATAACCATGAATATTGGCTTGATGTAATCGATACAAAGACACATACATTGTTTTGGCAATAAAACCTTGTACGCTTACATCACCGAGTAATTCTCCAACAGCCTGATTACGGCTTAATGAAACCAAAGAACCTTTATCACTGAAATTAAACATAGGTTGAGGTGAGCCAGATAAACGAGCGGCCATGGCATCTACCAAGAAGGTCGCTTGTTGGCTTGCGACCTGTGCACGTGGTCCTAATGGAGGTTGACGTGCATCAAGCTGACAATTTGCACAATCCCCAAAGGCAAATACATTTGGATCTGAATAAGTTTGTAATGTCGCATAGACCATTAAACGATTAATTTTATCGCGTTTAAAATCTGTAAATGACTCTAACACTTTAGGTGCTTTGACACCTGCCGCCCATACAGTAATGTCCGAATGCAAAACATGACCGTTGCTAAAATAGACATTTGATTCATCGACTTTTTGCACTTTATGTTGCGTCAGAATGTCGATGCCCATTTTTTGTAATTGTTTCGCACTATGTGCAGCTGTTTTTTCATTGAGTGCAGGCAAGATACGATCTGAGGCTTCGATCAAAGTAATTTTAACTTGTTTTGGATTAATTTTCTTTAACCCATAACGATAAAAATTCTTCGTGGTTTCAATCAGTTCAGCCGCTAATTCAACACCTGTTGCACCCGCACCCACGATACCAATATTCAAGGCACGTTCAGTTGCTTGGTTTTGCGCTTCAATATAAAGATGGAATAAGTCCTGTTGGAAAATATCGGCTTGTTTGCGACTATCTAAGAAATGACAATTTTCACGTACACCTTCAGTTCCGAAGTCATTTGAAACTGAACCAACAGCTAATATCAACGTATCGTAGCTGAGACTCTGAATAACAGGAGTATGTTCTTTAGAAAGTTGAGGAGGTGAAATCGTAATTTGTTTTTGATCTTTATTTACGTTAATTAAGGTTCCGAGGATGAACTCAAAATCATGTTTTTCTGCGTGAGCAAAATAATTGGTTTGTTCTTCGTGAGGGTTTAGCGAGCCAGCGGCAATTTCGTGTAGGAGAGGCTTCCATATATGCGTGAGATTTTGGTCGATTAGGGTAATTTTGGCTTTCTTTTTCCTGCCAAAACGTTCACCTAATTGTGTCGCAAGCTCTAAACCACCTGCGCCACCACCCACAATCACGATATGATGTAAGGTTTTGCTCATGATTAACCTAATTATTTTTGTGAAAGGATGGTTGGATTATGCCATCCTTTTTTCAACATTGTATGGTTAATCTTGATAAAAATAGTAGGTTTTTTATCCTTGATTTAAAGGATAAAGTTTGGCAGCTTTGACATCATTTGTTGAAAAAAACGAGAATAAGTTTGCAAACCAAATCATAATTTTTTGAAAAATATTTGCTTCTTCAATTTCCACGTTATTTTCAATTTGTATGCTACGAATCAACTGATTATTTTGATAAACCGTCACTGTGGCCAAATTCATGACTTGCGTTAATGGTGCTGTTAAATGCTGTTCATTGAGTTTGATATTGACGTGTGTTTTTGTCGTTTCAAGTGGTTCAATGGTTTTGATTTGCTGGTTTGTATCAAGCAAATGTATACGCTGTGTGAGTAAATCAAAACTATTTAAATCAATTGGTGTCGCTTGATCGTATAGAGATGTTGTTACGATAGTGGGTTGTTGAGTTTCAACTTTGAAAATTTTCAAAGTTGATTTGATCACAGGAAGTTCAGCAATTAGCTTTTGCTTTGGAATCACTTCTTCATCACGTGTGTATGTGTAAGCTAAATTCATTAATTTATGCGCGACTTCAGCACGTTTTACCGCACTTGGTGTTCCAAGTACCACTACAATCAAACGACGCTTGTCAACATGTGGATTTAGAGTAGGGCGCTCAGCGGTTAAAGCCAAGTTGTAACCTGCCGCCTTGGTATAACCTGTTTTTAAACCATCTGCTGTTGGATCCATTTTTAATGCAAGATTCGTTGCACGGTGAAAGCGTTGGTTATAGCTAAAACTTGGCATTTTTGAATAATGTAAATATTCAGGTGTCTCTTTTACGATAGCTTTTGCTAATAAACTCAAATCTGCTGAAGTTGAGTAATGATCCGTCATGGTGATACCAGCAGGATTACTGAAATGGGTATCTTTCATTCCTAAGGCTTGGGCTTCTTTATTCATTTGCGCAACGAACTGTGGAACACCCCCTGAGATTTTTTCAGCAAGTGTAACCGCAGCATCATTCGCAGACATGACAATCAGTCCTGCTAAAAGTTGATCAACAGAAATTTGTTCACCAGCTTTTAAATACATTTGGGATTCATCCCACATGACCGTGCTCACCACAGGTGTTGCGGTTAATACCTCTTCCTTACGTAATTTACCTGCTTCGATTTCTTTCAAAGCAATATAAGCCACCATCATTTTGGTGAGCGATGCAGGTGAACGTTGAACATGACTGTTATGTTCAGCAATGATTTGACCTGATTGAGCATCTACGATCGACCAAGCTTGCGCTTCAACCGTTTCAGGAGCGATATTAAGTAAATTGGCATGTACTAAATTGGCACATAACAGACTAAAGAACGTAAAGAGCGAGAGGAGAAATTTCAAGAGAACACCTAGTGCAGCCGATCCAATGGCATGGAAAGCGAAAAAAAGCATGCTATGACTTTTTTGTTGCAGAATCCAGCAACTTTTGCCAACAATTAAGACATCTACGCATGACTTTGTAAAAAAATGCTAAGCTGTGTGAAACTGTTCCTATTTTTATGATCTAAAACTATGTTGCACTATCAAATTGAGTTTGACGATTATCGCCAACATCTTATTCATGTCACACTTCGTTTCCTCGCTAATCCGAACCAAGAACTTTGGTTACCGACATGGATTCCTGGCAGTTATTTGATTCGAGAGTTTTCAAAACATATTGAATCAGTAAAAGCATCTGATGAAGCAGGGCGGTTACTTAGTATTAAGAAAACGGAAAAGAACCGTTGGCAATTATTCAATACAGATCATGAATTGATTACGGTTGAATATGATGTCTACGCTTATGATTTGTCGGTACGAGGCGCTTATGTTGATCAAACTCGCCTATATGTAAACCCTGCTTGTGTTTGTTTAGGTTTAATCGATCAAGAACAATCACCATGTGAAGTTGAAATTTTCTTACCGCATGAATTAAAACATTTTCAAATTGCAACAGGTTTAACTGCTAAGAGTTTGGTGAAAGGACGCTATACTTTAAAGGCAGATAACTACGATCAGTTGATTGATAGTCCATTTGAGTTGGCAGAGCAAAGCCGTTTTAGCTTTGAAGCAAATGGTATTCCGCATGAGTTTGTGATTTCAGGTAAACACAATACAAATCTAGAGCGGTTACAAACTGATATTCAGCAAATCTGTCAGACTGAAATTAAGATGTTCGGTTCTGCACCGTTTCAAAACTATACCTTTATGACTATGGCAACGGGCAATAGTTATGGCGGTCTAGAGCATTGTAATAGCACCAGTTTGATCACACCACGTGATGATTTGCCGAAAGTAGATGAAGCTGAAGAACCGTCTAAAGATTATCAGCGTTTCTTAGGCTTATGTAGCCATGAATACTTTCATTCATGGTTAGTTAAATTTATCCGTCCTGAAAACTTTACGAATTATGATCTACATAAAGAAGGCTATACGAGCTTATTGTGGATTTTTGAAGGCTTTACTTCTTATTATGATGATTTAATTTTATTACGCAGCGGCGTTATTTCTCAAAAATCCTATCTGGATTTACTTAAAGCACAGATTGAGCGTTATTTGCAAAATCCAGGGCGCTTTATTCAGTCTGTGTCAGAATCGAGTTTTGATGCATGGATTAAATTCTATCGTCAGGATGAAAACTCAAATAATGCAGGAACAAGTTATTACAACAAAGGTAGCTTAGTTGCGCTTTGCTTAGACTTGGGCTTGCGTTTACGTGGTTCAAACTTAGATGCCTTGATGCGCCGTTTGTATGAAAATACCCAAAAGGGCATTCAAGTCAATGAACGCACGATTTTTGAATTGTGTAATGAATTGACTGGGGATAACTGGATTGAACAAATTAATCATTTGATCAATACCACTGATGAATTGCCATTGGATCAACTATTCCCAGAGTTTGGTTTGAGCTATATCGTTAAAAATAACAAAGCATTACCTTTTGGCTTAAAAGTGCTAGATAAAGCGGAAGGTGTCATCGTGCAAAATGTTCGCCGTGATAGTGCTGCTGCGCAAGCAGGTTTGTCTGCTAACGATGTCATTATTGCGATTGATGGTATCAAAGCATCAGAAAAGTTGTTGGCGAAGTATGCAAAACAAAAAGGCTCATTTATAGTTTATGCATTCCGTCGCGATGAGCTCCTACAGTTTGAACTTCATGCTGGAGAGAATCCTCTGAATTCGGTTGAGTTAAAAGTTGAAGATCAAACCAAATTAGAGGTTTGGTTGAAAGGTTGATGCAATTGATAGCGTTGTACGCACCGTTAGCATAAATTATTGTGTGAATGAGGGAACAGATTCAGTTTCCCTCATTTGTATATCAAAATTTTAATTAAGATTTTTGAAAATAATTAGTTACCACGATAAGTTGAGTATCCATAAGGACTTATCAAAAGTGGAATATGATAATGTTCAAGATTGCCATCCACAGAGAAAATTACAGGAACTTCTGGGAAAAATGAGCTTTGCTTATTCTTTTGGAAGCATTCACCTGTTTTAAAAGTGTAAATGAAACTTGAGTCGAATATTCGTACGGACTTAAACAATTTATTATGGTTAAGCATTTTATAAAATATTTGGCAGAAATGAATTGGCAAATAAAATTTTAAAAAATGTAGGGTTTAATCGTACGGAAGTACTCAAGCATTGGTATTTCGTAGCGAAATATCAATATCACGATATATTACATTGACTGAGAAGTAATCAACGCTGATACTCTCATGTTTTATTTAAGCTAACCGGTTCCTTGGTCACAAAGCGTAAGCTTTATACCATTATTTCGTAGCGAAATGTCAATATCACAAGATATTGCGTTGACTGAGATACGTTGAGGACTGATACTCTCAGACCTTAATCAAGCAAACCGGTTTTAATGGACTGGGCCAAAAGCTCGTTCATGAAAAACTCAACCAAACACAAGGGGCTATATATGGCTGGTGGAAAGTCAAAAATCATTTATACACTGACTGATGAGGCGCCATTGTTGGCGACCTATTCGCTACTGCCGATCATTGAGACCTTTACTAAGCCAGCTGGCATAGAAATTGTCAAGAGTGACATTTCTGTTGCAGCACGTGTGCTTGCGGAATTTTCGGAATACTTAAGCGATGAGCAGAAGGTAAGCAATAACCTTGCTGAGCTTGGTCGCCTTACTCAAGATCCAGATACAAATATCATTAAACTGCCAAATATCAGTGCTTCAGTTGCTCAGTTAACAGCATGTATCAAAGAATTGCAGTCTAAAGGATATGCAATTCCTGATTATCCAGAAAATCCAACAACGGATGAAGAGAAAGAACTTAAGACACGTTACGGTAAATGTCTTGGTTCTGCTGTAAACCCTGTATTACGTGAAGGTAACTCAGATCGTCGTGCGCCTGCTGCTGTAAAAAATTATGCGAAAAAGCATCCTCATTCAATGAGTGAGTGGAAACAGTGGTCACAAACGCACGTTTCGCATATGGAAGAAGGTGACTTCTACCATGGCGAGAAATCAATGACACTTGATCGTGCACGTAATGTGAAGATGGAGTTAATCACGAAGAGCGGTGAGACAATCGTTCTCAAGTCTAAAGTTGAGCTTCAAGATGGTGAAGTGATTGACTCAATGTTCATGAGCAAAAAAGCATTGTGTGACTTCTATGAGAAGCAACTTGATGACTGCCGTGAAGCTGGTATTTTATTTTCATTACACGTAAAAGCGACCATGATGAAAGTTTCACACCCGATCGTTTTCGGTCACTGTGTGAAAATTTACTATAAGGATGCTTTTGAAAAACACAGTAAGTTATTTGATCAGTTAGGTATTAATGTCAACAATGGTATGGCAGGTCTTTATGAAAAGATCGCAACTTTACCAACTTCACTCCGTGAAGAAATCATTGAAGATTTACATGCTTGCCAAGAACATCGCCCAGCATTAGCTATGGTTGATTCAGCGAAAGGGATTGATAACTTCCATTCTCCAAACGACGTGATTGTAGATGCATCTATGCCAGCAATGATTCGTGGTGGTGGTAAAATGTGGGGTGCCGATGGTAAACCTTACGATTGTAAAGCTGTTATGCCTGAATCAACTTTTGCACGTATCTACCAAGAAATGATCAATTTCTGTAAGTGGAATGGTAACTTTGACCCACGTACGATGGGTACTGTACCGAACGTTGGTTTGATGGCGCAAAAAGCTGAAGAATACGGTTCACACGATAAAACATTTGAAATTCCTGAAGCGGGTATTGCGAACATTACCGATTTAGACACTGGTGAAGTGTTGATGTCTCAGAATGTAGAAGAAGGCGATATCTGGCGTATGTGTCAGGTGAAAGATGCACCAATTCGTGACTGGGTAAAACTTGCGGTAAGTCGTGCTCGTAACTCTGGTATGCCTGCGATTTTCTGGCTTGACCCATATCGTCCACACGAAAATGAGTTGATCAAGAAAGTTGAAAAGTATCTAGAAGAACATGATACAGAGGGTCTTGATATTCAAATCATGTCACAAGTGCGTGCAATGCGTTATACGCTTGAACGTGTAGCACGTGGTTTAGACACAATCTCTGTGACTGGTAACATCTTACGTGATTATTTAACTGACTTGTTCCCGATCATGGAATTGGGTACTTCAGCGAAAATGTTATCAATCGTTCCGTTAATGGCGGGCGGTGGTATGTATGAAACAGGTGCAGGTGGTTCAGCGCCGAAGCATGTTCAGCAGTTAGTTGAAGAAAACCACTTACGTTGGGATTCGCTTGGTGAGTTCCTTGCGCTTGCAGTATCTTTAGAAGAGCTTGGTCTTAAAGAAGATAATGCACGTGCGAAGTTACTTGCAGAAACTCTTGATCAAGCAACGGGTAAATTGCTCGATAACGATAAGTCTCCATCTCGTCGTACGGGTGAGCTAGATAACCGCGGTAGCCACTTCTATTTAGCAATGTATTGGGCTGAAGCGCTTGCTGCTCAAAACGAAGATGCTGAATTGAAAGCGAAGTTTGCTCCTCTTGCAAAAGCCTTGGTTGAAAATGAACAAAAAATTCTTGCTGAATTAAGTGAAGTACAGGGTAAAGCAGCTGATATTGGTGGTTACTACGCTGTGGATCCAGTAAAAGTAAATGCAGTAATGCGTCCAAGTTCAACGCTTAATGCTACGCTTGAAATGATTTAAGTTTTAATGCAGAACTAACAAACCTGTTGGTAATGTAAAAATACCGATGCGAAAGCATCGGTTTTTTTATTTATAATATTAAATGGTTGAATTAAAGTAGACCCAAATACCAAGGAAATTAATTTAATAGGATATGATGTTGTAAAGATGAAAAATTCAAACACTAATTAAAATTATAGAAGATTGTTTTTGATGAAAATAATGGTTAAAAGTAAGAGCTGGAACGAAATTTTAATAAGTTGTACTTTGCTTGTCATTACTTATGGTATTTTGGCAATGCAAATTGGTACTTATAATGAAAAATTTAATTACAAATGGACTGAGAAATTTATTCATGAAGATTCTTCATTTAAAATATATAGTTCTTATAAAGTAAAAAGGAAAAACTTTTTTAAGACTTATTACCTAAAAATATATAAAGGAGATCAACTTTTTTATACAGATGAATGTGCCTTATCTTTAGAGAACTATTGTAAATCTATACTTGAAAGTGGAGGCCTACCGATTCAAAACTTAAAATATAAGGAAGGTATAGGGAGATCTAATCAAGATGTTATTTATTATGTTCAGTCTTTTGAGATAATAAATAATGGGGAAAATAAAAAAATTGATTATTCTTTGGTAGACACTAATCCTAAAAAGGGAAATAATATTTTTTTTATAATCATTGCTCTTCTATTATGTTTGGCTGCACATATTTGGATTTTAAGGAAATGGTTTTTAACGAGGAAAAAGGATTTTAGTGAAGTGAATCAATTGGAATATTGGATAGTTAAAATTGGATTGCCATTAAGTATGGTTGTGGCTTTTATCTTATTTTTTAATGAGTTTCATTCTATTTGAGATTTAAACATAAGATTTGGAAAAATAAATATGTTATTAAGGAGCTATTTTATAGCTCCTTAATACTTTAAAAGATATCAACGACCATTACGGTTGCGCCCACGAGGTGCTTTAGTATTTGGACGAGTTGTACCATTGGTCTTACGACGTGGTTTCTCACTTTCATCCATTTGCCAAATACGCTTTGTACCTGACTTTTTCTTGTTCGGATCTTTTTTATCACCTTCTTTCTTCTTCTGGTGCATGGGTTTACCGCCCGTGCCGCCTGGTTTTTTCACATATGAGCGAGAACGATACGGTTGATCTTCAGGTAAATCTTTAAAATCAGGATAAAGCAAAGGCTCGATTTCAGTTTGCTCACCTGGTTGTAAACCTAAACGAACCAAATCAATTGCACCAATTTTAGTACGAATTAAGCGTAAAGTTGGAAAGCCAACCGCCGCTGTCATACGACGCACTTGGCGATTACGACCTTCACAAATTTGTAGCTCAATCCAACTTGTTGGGATGTTAGCGCGATAACGTACAGGTGGATCTCGATCCCATAACCATTCTGGTGCATGTACTTTAATTGCGTTAGCAGGTAACGTCATGCCATCAGCGAGTTCAACGCCTTTACGCAATTGTTCTAAAGCCTCCTCAGTTACATCACCATCGACTTGAGCAAGGTAGGTTTTAAATTTTTTATTTGCAGGATTCGTAATGTATTGATTCAGACCACCATGATCGGTAAGGAACATAAGTCCTTCTGAATCAAGATCAAGTCTGCCTGCCAGACGTAAATCTGGATCATGAATAAAGTGAGAAAGTGTAAGGTGAGCTTCATCCTCACGGAACTGTGACAAAACGTCGAAAGGTTTGTTGAATACAACTATTTTCATATGAGTATACTGCTTTGGCTATGGGCGGCATCATAACAATAAAGGTTTCTATTTAATGGGAAAATGTTGTTATTTCCCGTATAAATCTCAAAAAAACCTGTTTTGGACTAAACTGTTTCATGCAATAAAAACGAAAGTATGCCATAGAAGGCATAGTGATAATCGCTAAATACATGAGGGAGAACCTGCAAAATGGGTTATCAGAAGATCGTGGTTCCTGCTGATGGTGACAAAATCACAGTAAACGCAGACCTGTCACTGAATGTTCCAAATCATCCAATCATCCCTTTTATTGAAGGTGATGGTATTGGTGTGGATATTACACCAGCTATGAAAGCAGTAGTAGATGCTGCGGTGTTAAAAGCTTACGGTGGCAAACGTTCGATCGAATGGATGGAAGTCTATTGCGGTGAAAAAGCAGATAAAATTTATGGCACTTATATGCCTGAAGAAACCTTCGAAGCTCTACGAGAATTTATTGTTTCAATCAAAGGGCCTTTAACCACACCTGTGGGTGGTGGTATTCGTTCACTGAACGTTGCGTTGCGTCAAGAACTTGATTTATATGTTTGTGTGCGACCAGTACGTTGGTTTGAGGGTGTTCCTTCACCTGTTCAACATCCTGAACTCACGGATATGGTGATTTTCCGCGAAAACTCAGAAGATATTTATGCAGGGATTGAGTGGAAAGCAGATTCAGAGGAAGCTAAAAAAGTTATTAAATTTCTAAAAGAAGAAATGGGTGTAACAAAAATCCGTTTTGACGAAGGCTGTGGAATTGGGATCAAACCTGTTTCTAAAGAAGGGACACAACGTTTAGTACGTAAAGCCATTCAGTTTGCGATAGATAATGATAAACCTTCCGTGACGTTGGTCCACAAAGGTAACATTATGAAATACACCGAAGGTGCATTCAAAGAGTGGGGCTATGAACTTGCAATAGAGCGCTTTGGTGGTGAACTACTTGATGGTGGGCCGTGGGTTAAAATCAAGAACCCTAAAAATGGTAAAGACATTATTATTAAAGATGTGATTGCTGATGCCTTTTTACAGCAAATTTTAATGCGTCCAGCGGACTATTCTGTTATTGCGACACTTAATTTAAATGGTGACTATATTTCTGATGCGTTGGCAGCAGAAGTAGGGGGAATTGGCATTGCACCGGGCGCTAATATTGGTGGTGCGATAGCAGTTTACGAGGCAACACACGGAACAGCACCAAAGTATGCGGGGCAGGATAAGGTTAATCCTGGTTCAATTATTCTTTCTGCTGAAATGATGTTACGTGATATGGGGTGGGACGAAGCTGCTGATTTGATTATCAAAGGTGTTTCTGGTGCAATTGAAGCGAAAACAGTAACGTATGACTTTGAACGATTAATGCCGAATGCAACCCTATTGCGCTGTTCTGAATTTGGTCAAGCCATTATTCATCATATGGAAGATTAAACAAAGCTGAGCTAAAGAGAAGGGTGTTTAACTAACGCCCTTTTTTGTCGGCATTTTTTAGTTCTATTGTATTGTTTGTTAATATCGTCTTTTCATTGTGCATTTCACATGATTTTTAAACGTATAAATATGCACTGTATCGTAAATTTAGATAAATCTGTATCTATGTTTTATTGGCTAAAAGTTCAAAATAGTTGAAAAATATTTAGAGTCTGTTGCTATGAAAATGTATCAAGTTGATGCTTTTACCCAAGTATTATTTAAAGGCAATCCAGCAGCAGTCATTGTCTTAGATGAATGGTTGGATGAGTATCTCATGCAAAATATCGCATTAGAGAATAATCTTTCTGAAACGGCTTTTGTTAAAAAGATTGATGAGACAAATTATGAAATTCGTTGGTTTTCGCCAACGGATGAGGTCGCTTTTTGTGGACATGCGACACTGGCAAGTGCATTCGTATTATTTAAAGATTTTACAAGATTAAAAACCATTCAATTTCATGTGCGTGAGTTGGGAATTTTTATCGTTAGTCAAGCAGCAGACGGCAAGATTAAAATGAATTTCCCTATTCGAAAAGCTGAACTTGTATCTGAATATCCTCAGGAACTTCGAGATGGTTTAACCAAGCCATTTAAAGCGGTTTATCTGAATGGTCAGGCGTATATTGTTGAATATGAAACAGTCGCTGATGTATTAAACGAGCAGCCTGATTTTGAAAAATTAAAACAATTAGGCGCATTACGTACCGCAATTACTGCATCTCAACCTGATGTTGCTATTACAGCGAGAGGCGAAGGTCAGTTTGATTGTGTATCTCGCTATTTCGCCCCTGCGATTGGGATTAATGAAGATCCTGTTACGGGTTCGATTCATACTGCAATTGCGCCCTTATGGTCTGAAAAACTTGATCAAACTCAGCTTATCGCATATCAGGCATCAGTTCGAGGTGGGATTTTAGAGTGTGTGATTGAGTCTGAGGATCGTATTGAAATTTCAGGTTATGCAAAACTGTATATGCAGGCTGAACTGACGATCTAAATTTTAACTAAACCGCTATAAAAACATAGAAAAAAGCTGTTTAAATACACAGCTTTTTTCAAAACATAACTATTAAAAATTTAAACCATTATCTAGTATAGCTTGTTGTTTTTATTTAAATCACCAAAAAAACTCGGATAATCTATGTTAATGCGGTTTAAGCAGCTTACTCTCTCACTTTGTTTGATCGGGTTGAGTGCAACGTCTTGGTCTCAGACAGTACTCGTAAAAAGTGAAAAAAATATTGAAGAATACAAATTAGATAATGGTTTCAGAGTTATCCTTGCACCAAATGATAAAGAAAATAAAGTCTATGTAAATACCGTGTATTTAACAGGCTCTCTTAACGATCCTAAAGGGAAAAGTGGTCTTGCTCATTTGCTTGAACATTTGGCATTTAAAGGCACACAAAATGTCAAAGGTGAGGAGTTTCAGCGTCGTTTGGATCAATTCACTTTAATGACCAATGCCAGTACCGATTATTATTCAACTAAATATTTAAATATTGTTCGTCCTGAAAAAAATGCACTGAATGAAATTCTATACCTTGAGTCTGAGCGTATGGATAAATTAGTGCTACAAGAAAAATTTGTTCCATCTGAAATCGAAATCGTAAAACGTGAACGTGAAATTCGTATGGATCAACCGTTTGCAGTATTGATGGATCAGATGTGGAAAGCGGCTTATGGCAATCAATATTTAGGTCGATTGCCGATTGGTGATTTGCCTGAATTAAAGTCTATAAAAATGAATGAACTAAATCAGTTTTATAGAACATGGTATGCACCAAATAATGCTGTGATGGTCATTTCTGGAAAATTTGATAAATCAGAAGTATTAAATAAAATTGATCAATATTTTAGTCCGATTCCTGCACGTACTGTGCCTGCACCTGTTCAAGTTCCAGTCTTAGATTCTAGTAAGATTGAGCAGCGAAAATTCACGGTGCAAAAGGGTAGTGATCTTGCTAAATTCCACATTTATATGAATGGAAAAAATACGCAACTACAACCAGCATTAGCACTTGCACCAGCACTTTATACCATGCAGCCTAGTGGTACGTTGTATAAGAGCATGGTAGAAACAGGATTGAGTACAGCTGTTCAATCAACGACATGGTTGGACCAAGATTTTAATATGGTCTTTATGGGTGCAGTGTATGCGCCGAATCATGATGCAAAGAAAGTTGATGATGCGTTGATTGATGGTGTTGAGAATAGTCAATCATTTACCGACGCAGAATTACAACGTATCAAAACTATTACTCAAAATACCGCTGATACGATTGCAAATGATGCCGTTGCTTTGGGTTCTCGCCTTAGTGATTATGCAGTGTCTTCACACGGACAATGGGATCAATACTTCAAAGATTTACAAGCCATTCAAGATTTAAAATTAAATGATGCCAATCAAACATTAAAACAGTTTTTAGTATCATCGCATCGTATTTCGGGAGATATTCAGCCTACGCCTGAAGATCAAAAGAAAGCGATGACACTCAAGGCACAAGATAAACCTAAAACCTTAGATCAAAGTGCCGAAAAGCCTGAACCTTTGAAAGATGTTGCCATTTATCGACAAGAAGTCACTCAATTTGTCGCACAGTCTGCGCAGCAATTGCAAAAAAATGAGCAAAAAATTCAACGTGGTGAATTAAAGAATGGTATTCGCTATGCTTTATTCCCAACCACAACACGTGATGACAAAACCTATGCCACGATTAGCTTAGATTTTGGTACAGAAAAATCACTGTTTGGTAAAGGAGTGACCTTAGATTTAACCAGTTATTTAATGTTGCGTGGTTCTGAAAAACATACACTGCAAGAAATTACAGATAAAGCGATTGCAGCAAGTGGTGGAGCATCTATCACTTCAAATGGTAATGGTTTAACAATTGGGATTCAGGCAAAAAAAGATAAGTTTGAAGATTTTTTAAACTTTATTGTCGATGTGATGAAGCAACCTAAATTTGCACAATCGGAATTTGATTTAGCAAAAAATCAGAGTTTATCTGCATTAGATCGACCTTATACTGAACCTGCTGTAGTCGCATCTATGACTTTGGCAAGATTACTCGAAACCTATCAACCAGGTGATTTGCGTTATCACTTTGAACCAGAGTTTGCGAAGCAGCAGTTAAATGCGGCTACGCAAGCACAGGTGAAGCAATTCTATGATCAATTCTTTGTGACAGATCATGGTCAAATTGCTGTGACAGGTGATTTCGATCCGAAAAAAATGCAAAGCATGCTACAGAAAGCATTTGGACAGTGGAAAACGAAACAGCCGTACCAAAAAATTACTTCTCCTTATGTTGCTTTCAAAGCTGAAAAAGTACATGCTCTATCTGAGCAACGTGAGTTTGGTAGCTATCAAAGTATCCTGACGATTCCAGTAGGTGCTTATCATCAAGATGCTCCCGCACTCATTATCCTTAGCCATATTATGGGTAACTCGCAATTGTCTTCTCGCTTGGCGCAGGAATTACGTGAGAAAAATGCCCTTGTTTATGGATTTGGAAGTAATCTTGATCTAGATTCTGATACCGATAGTGGATCAATTAGTATTACTGCGAATTATACAACTGGTCGTTCTGATCAAGTTTCTCAATCTGTTCATAAAGTATTAACTGATTTGCTAAGCAAAGGTGTGTCTGAACAAGAGGTTGAAGCAGCCAAAGCCGATATTATGAAGAAGCGTGTGACTTCATTAGAAGATGAACGAAATATTCATAGTATGCTTACGGGTCAATTAGAGCGAAATAAGACATTGATGGATCGTGCTGAACGAGATCAAGCACTTGCAAAGTTGAGTAAGGCAGATGTAGATGCTGTAATTAAAAAATACATCAAATTGGATCAGTTTGTGGAAGTGATGGCTGACCAATATGGTAAAGCCCAAGACTTAAAATAACAGACCAAAAGAAAGCCACCCTTAGGTGGCTTTCTTTTTACGTTTAGATTATTCGTGATCGTGTTTATGCGTATGAAAATCTTCATTTTTACGGAAGCGTAAGTAATTTTCAAACTGCTCGCAATATTCGTCAAAGTTGTCTTCAAGCATCATTTGAAACTGTTGCAATAAATAAGACATCACCTGTTCTTTGGCATCGCGCATTTCATTGCCATCTTTAAAATTATTTGCTGCAACCCACGTATTAAAACGAGCTGTTGCAAATAACATGGCAGCGCTGACTTGTCCACGTAACTCTTCTGGTTTGGGTTGCTGTCCTTTTGGTGGGCGACAAAACTCATTGGCTTGTTTGATAAATTCATCTGCTCGCTCAAAAAATATCGCATTTAAAGCTTCTTCTTCTGTCACATCAGTGGCATTAATTTTTTGAGACATGATTTTTCCCAACAACAAATAAGACACGATATTATAGACAAAGCCTTGCGGAAACTAAACCTTTGGCTTAATCTAAAATAGCCTAAGTAATTAGAATAATCACTATGCAAGATGCGATTGCAATTCAAAGCCTTAAAACGGATATCGCTTTACTACGTCAACATATTCATCCACCCCAATATTTAGAGCATGTCGAAGGTTTGCCGATTTATTATGGTTTAAAGGACGAGGTCGATGAATACTACCAACAATGGCAACCTTTGATTGAAAGGGCGCAGCAACTCTGTCAGCCTTTTATGGAGGATGATGTCGTTGATGCGATTCATTTACCGAGCCATCTAAATTTGCCACTGTTTTTCTTTCATGTAGATCGTATTCGAATTAATAAAACACGGGCTAAAGAATCTAAGACTTTTCGTGGCGTAGCGGCTTTGCTCGAAAAATGTGGAAAATTTGAGACCGATCAGATTTTTGCGATGCAGGAATGGCTGGGTAGTGATGATACTGCGGCTTTGGTGGCACATCGTGAGTTTATTGATTTACGAACTTATGTCTTTCAACATGGACAAAGTGAATATACGCGTACCCGTTTTTATATGAATGGCGTGATTTTAAGTGTTGAGCCGCATTTTAAATTGGTAGATGCGCGAGATAAGCCACGTAAGCAGCGTAATGATAGTTATAGTGATCCGATTGCCGATAATGGGACATGGAAGATTTTTGGGAAATATCGATAGAATTTGATAATTTCTCATCAAGTCAAGCTTTTCATCCCCCTCTTTTTCAAAGAGGGGTGAGTTGAAATTTATACTGATCAGTATTTGGGTTTGTGTAGAGATTGCTATTTCCAGAAAATATCTTTAGCCGATAAATGCTGTAACTTTTTATTAGTTTTCTTTGCGACGTGCGGCTGCTGTGCCTTAACCCAACCTAAAGCAAATAAAAATTGTGGTTGTTTTAGCGCCTGCTTTTCAAAAATCTGTTCCGCCACAAATAGATCATTATAAAAACCTAAATACTCCTGAATTGGCTCAAGTTTATTTAGAAATTGCTGAATCTCTTTTTCAAGATAAAGCCTAGAAATAAAATCGATGCAATAACGCAATTGCTTAATACGCTTACGAGTACGATGTTGTTTTTCAACTGTAAGTGTAGAAAACTGAGTTGCGTCCATTAAAATTTTATGAAAAAGCTTGCTCAAACTCTTAGCCACTTGTTTAGATAATTTTGATTTCGATTCATCACCACAATATATAAAACTAAATAATGATAAGAATAGCTGTGTTGTTTTAGCTCCGCTGAAAAGCTTGGCGATATTGGAATCTATTTCAGCATCAACAGGAAATTCAAAATCACAGCTTTGTTTTATAAGCGGAATCACAGAATCCTGAATTGCATCGTGATCACGTAATTGCCCCAAAGCCTTAAAAAGTTCTGCTAATTCATTTTCCCAAGTTGGATCAATCTGTGCTGACCAATTTGAAAAATGTTTTAAAGCAGAACGTAAGCGACGCAAGCCGACACGTGCTTGATGAATATGATCGGCTTCAGCAACACCATCGGCAATTGCGGCAGTATTCGGCAATATGTGGTTTAAGGTATTTTCGACGATCAGTTTAAGCGACTGTTCCGCACTAAGTTCAGATTCTAAATTGAGCTGTTTGGCTTTGGTCGCAGGAGAAACACGTTTGCCAACTGCGAGTAAATTACCTCGTTCCGCTTTGCTACGCACATCAAGCCATAATTGATATTTATCTACCCATGTCTTGGTAAAATCAATTAAGTCCTGTGCTGTACCTTGTTTGAGTTCAAATTCGACTTCACAAATTTTGGCTTGATCGGTTGGAGTACGAATTTCACCATCATCTAAGCAAACTTCAATCTGTGAATCTTGAAACTCAAACACATGGAAACTTCGTTGTACGTCTGTTTGAAACTGTAATTCTAGCTTAGCAGGAGCATCACCTAAAATCTCACGTAGCACCGTTTGAACGGTTCGATTGTGCTGATAAAGTGATAGATCAAGTTCGGGTTCTTGTTCAGATTTACCCAGATAAATATCTTCTTCAATGCGCTGTAGATGATTTTTACTGGCGGCTTTAAAGGTTTGTACCCAATGCTCACCTTCTTGGCGTAAACGGATAGCGACATGGTTTTTGGCAAGTAAGCGGTCAGCGGTATCATAATATTTGGCTTGGAGCTGAATTTTTTGCGCTTTTTGCTTATTCAATATTTGTAAAACACTTTTTTTCTTAGATTCAGGAAGTTGAAATTTAAGCTCTATTTCCATTATGTTATGACTCCTGAGCGCAAAGAATGATAAATATAAAATGAGTATAACGGGTTGACCTCAAGAATGATTGATGTGTGCTTAAAAAACATGAGGGTTTAACTTGGTAAACTATACATACTCATTAGGAGTTTACCATGAGCAAGAAACAGAAGACTTACACCGCAGAATTTAAAGCTGAAGCCATAAAAGCCATTGAAGAGAACCAAGGTAATGTATCGGAATCCGCTAGACAACTTGGCATTTCAATACAAACCCTTTCGAACTGGAATAACAAAGCAAAGGCTGGAACTTTAGCAGGTACAAAACAGCTGAAATGGAACGTGAATTTTTACAAAAGGCAGCAGCGTACTTTGCCAAAGAAAGTCAGTGAGGTACGCCTATATGAAATCGCAAAGCCACTTATTTCCGATTATTTTAATGGCTCGATTACTTCGTGTATCCGTTTCTCGCTTTTATGATTGGCTAAAGCGAGGCATGAGTAAAAGATCAATTCAGCGAAATCAGCAGACAATTTTGGTCAAAATAGCCCATGAAGAAACCAAACAAAGCTATGGCTATGTTCGATTAACCAAGCATTTACAAGCGCAAGGTATCAAAATAAGTACGTATGCTGTGCGCCAAATAAAAAAATCAAATCAGTTGTATTGTAAGCGCCATAAGCGTTTCAAAAGAACCACGAACAGTGATCACAACCGTTCTATTTATGACAATTTACTCAAGCAACAGTTTTCAATGACGAAGCCTAATCTTGCGTGATCGAGTGACATTACCTACATTTGGACGGCTGAGGGCTGGTTGTACTTGGCAGCTGTCAAATATCTTTACACGAAACAGGTTGTTGGCTATAGCTTAAATGAGCGCATGACAGCCAAGCTTGTTTGTGATGCATTGAATATGGCTATTGGCAATCAGAAACCTGCTAAAGATCTCATTGTACATTCAGACAGAGGCAGCCAATATTGCAGTAATGAATATCGAAACTTACTTGAGAAATTTGATTTTCAGGGTTCAATGAGCAAAAAAGGCGACTGCTTTGATAATGCACCGATAGAGAGTTTCTGGGGCATACTCAAAAATGAACTAGTCCATCATCGCAACTACAAAACAAGGGAAGAAGCCAAAGCGGATATTACAAAATATATAGAGTTATTTTATAATCAGCGAAGAATTCAAAAAGGCTTGGATTTTAAGACACCAAATCAAATGGCAGAAGACTTTTATCGGTTAGCTGCCTAGAATCTCCCAAGTGAAAGTCTCCTGCTAATTCAGCACACATCAAATTGGCAATTGCTGCGGTCTTGGGTACTTTATTATTGGGAGGCTGTGGTGGTTCAGACGATATCGTTAATGCAATTAAGGATGAGATTAAAGACAATCTTAAGGAGCAAATTCCAACAGGTACAGTCGATTGGGGAAGTAAGGAGACTGTAAATAATATTACACTCACAACTTTAGGAATGTTTCAAACTTTTGGTCCAGTTGACAATCTGGTTTGGGCAGCAGATGAAGCTAAAAAAATAGAAAATGTGTTTCAGGAGATTATCAAAAGAGTGGTGACAGCATTATCTTTAATAATTGTAAAGGTCTTTTAGAGGGAGATCCGAATGCTATTATTTCAGGTAGTGTTAAAGTAAAAGCGGGTTCAAATCAGAATTCAAACAGCTACAACTATGACAAATTTACGGTGCTTGATGGGGATGGCGATAAGACAACCGTAACTGGATATCTGAATGTTTCAAATAATGCCAATGATACTGAAGGTTCGGTAGCTACAGACTATTTAAAAATAACTTTTACAGAAAAAGTTAATAATCAAGTGAAAGATTATGAATATGGATTAGTTTCATATCAAAGTAACTGGAAAGATTTAGGTAATGATGCTTTTTCCCTTAATTCCAATGGGACGTATTATGCCAAAGGCGAGAAAATTGGAGACTATGCGGTTAAATTTCAGACAGTAAAACCATTCATATTTGAAAGTGAAGATGCTAATCCGACTGATGGTTTGCTCAAATTTGAGGATCTAGCCAATAGCCGTAACTCTGTTACTTTAAGTGCCAATAGTGATGGAAAAACGGTGATGTATCAATCTTTAAATAATGGTCAACAGTTCATCAATGAAACCATTACTTGGGATGATATTTGGGATTTTTAAGCACATCTTTATTTAGCCGCATTTTTTAATGCGGCTTTTTATTTTATTGGATGAAAAATAAACTACTTAAAATCCTGAATATGAATGTTTTAATAAAGTTTATTCCTCATTTGAGGAATGTTTTGTTTAGTATAAATACAATATGATTGATATGTTTTGCATGTGGCGATTGCGCTAGTTTTTGTCTATCAAAATGGCATGCTTTAAAAAGGGGAAGTTTTAATATGAATAGATATATGTTGGCCTGTGGGGTCTGTCTGGTTTCCACAGCCACTATGGCAGAATTGAATGTAAATGTAACACGTCAGGAAAATAGTCAGGTGACTACAGCACCCGTCATGATGCAGGAGCAAAATACCATCAATGGGGCTGGAATCGAATCGACAAAAGTCATTCAAACGCCTGTGCTGGAACAGGGATTTAATTCATCCATTGTGACGGAACCTGTGATCCAGCCAGCTTCAAAAGCAGAAACTGGTGAGGAAAACCTGACAAAACGCATTTTAGGTCTGAACTATACTCATGATAGTAAACCATTTATTGCATTTGCCGAGGCTGGAATTTTTGGATTTGGAGCGGGAGTGGGTTTCTCCGTGAATCCATATATTGACCTGACAGCAGGGTTTAATAAGGGTTCATGGAAAGATGTTGAGTTTACATCTTTTGAACTCATGGATGGAACGAAATATAAAATGGATATTGATACAGACGTTAAATCGTTTTATGCCAATATTCGTCCATTTGCAGGCAAATTCCATGTAACGCTTGGCATGGTGAATCAGGATAATAAGATTAAAGGCTCGCTTGAACCAAATGAAGACAACACCTTGTTTGGAACGGCTGAATATGTTTTTGACGATGCTACTTTTGATGCGAATGAAGTGGGTAAAGTCTATGGCAGCCTACATTATGAAAAGAAAACCATGCCATATATTGGCATTGGCTGGAGTCCAGCATTAACAAGCCGTTTTGGATTAACCACACAGATTGGCGCATTGTATGCGGGCAAGCCGACCATCGAGTTATATCCTGAAAATGGCAACCTTGCTGTACAGGATAAAGATAAAACTACAACTTTAGGTGATGCATTAGAGGCGGAAAAAGAATCGTTTAAATCAAATCTTGAATGGTTTCCAGTGGCAAAGTTAGGGCTTTGGCTCCGTTTTTAATCATTTAATCTTAACTGTGTAATTTTTGCCGCATCTCCAGTGCGGTTTTTTTTAATAATTATTTCCTCTGTACACCACCAAACATTTTACATGTGACTTGTTCCACTTTGGATATTTGTTTAAGATGAGATGTAACTCATTGAAATGTGTCATCATATTCGTCGTCAGAAAACAAGTATTATGCCATTATTTCAATGAGTTATCTTTTTTTGTCTTGTACAAAGAATTATTTTCTGAGATTTATACCTCATTTGGGGAATAGACAGCCCTTAAATTTTCTTTAATGCTAAAGAAGGGCAATATAAGCAAGGAGATTGCTATGAAATATTCATTATTAAGTGTTTTAGTTGGAAGTTTATTATTGAGTGGTTGCGGTGGCGGGGAAGAAGAGAGCAAGTCATCAGTAATACAAGAACCGACAAAACCAATTGCTGGGTTAACAGCAAAAAGCTTTATTAGTACAGATAAGCAATCTGCATCTGTACAATTAGAAAGTAAAAATGGTTCAAAATTAGATTATTTGATAGATCAGACAGCGAATGGGAAGATGATTACCCAAGCGGTTACAACAGAAAAAAATGGAACGACAACCCGAACTTTATTTGATCCTTCTGGAAATATTGATCGGATTGTTGATGAAAAGACAGGCAACTTTATTCAATTTTATTGGCAATCAAATCGTTTAATTGTTACGAATCATGATAATAAAGGTGTATATCAAAGCGGCAGTGTGGTGAGTTATGATCAAAATGGTAAATTAGGGATAGCTCCTATTGTTGGAACGCCAAGTTTTACAGGACAAATTGTTGGACAAGTCCAAAGTTCGGACCCAGGTGCGTATACTTTAGTACCTAAAAATCAAATTGATGACTTAAAATTAATTACAGGTGATTTTCAGGCATTACCTGATGAGATGCAGGAAATTATCAAGGCTGATGCTTTAGTTCCTTCTGCAAAAGCGAAAGCAGTAAATAGTTTAGATACTGACAATGCATTTTCGTGGATTAATGAATCGTGGAAAAATAGTTTTGCTGAACAGACTCAACAAAATCGTAGAGGTCTATTGACAGGATTAGTTTTAGGTTCTGCCTGTGCTGGTTTTGTGCCTGGTTGTCAGGCTGTTGGTGTGGCTATTGCAGGAACAAGTGCTGCAATGTTAATAGGTGGTTTTACTGCACAGCAAGGTGGTCTAAGAGTCATTAATGATGTAAATACAGATGTTGGTTTGCCGCCTGTTGCTGAAGGCTTAAATTCCAAACTGAATCGTTTCCGTGATTCATTAATTAATGCTTGGCAACAGGGTACTAATCTGGTTGAGGCAACTAAGGGGGCAATACAAATAATTATTGATAAAGGCTTAGATAAATTGCCTACCTATACAGATGTATTGAGTACATCTTCCACTAGCGTTGTTGCATTACAAAATGAGATAGATAAAGCAACATTGCCTACTGCACAATCTGTTCCTATCGTGAATACGCCAGTATCAGGGATTTTAGCAAATAATAGTGGTCAGACTTATTCTTTGGATGGAACAGTTGGGGTTACGGGGCAAATAAATGTAACAGGACAGCAAAATAATGGCAGCCAGCTTGTAACTTTACAGGGAAATTTAACGAATAATACAGTCACAGGTACATACAAGAATAATGGCGGAGATACAGGGACTATAAGTGGTCAGAATGACACATTAGGTCAATGTGCGACCCAACAACAATCTGGTGGTCAGGGGTCTTTCTCTTATGCTTATAATATGGGGGCTGGCAAGGGTGATGTTTCAGTTTCGTATTCTATGTATAGTATTCCAGACCGCATGGATGTCTTTACACTAAATAGTGATAAAAAAGTTCAAGTATTTACTACCGATGGCTTAGTATCGGGTAATGGTTCAGGAACTTTTCAGGTTGCACCATATACGACTGTTTTTATTAGTATGACAGCACCAAGAAGTGGAACAGTTTGGGATTTTGAACTAACGTGTCCAACTAGTAATAGTTAATTTGATATCTTAAAGATAGGGAGTTTTTTAGAAACTCTCTATCTTTAAAGTGGAGCATGATTTTAGAAATAAAGTTTATCATTTTGATCAATGTGCATCATTTATTACTGTACAAAGTATAAAGTAATTTTGCAGATCTTGCGCCATTAATCCCATTTTTATTAATGACAGTAATCTAATGAAAGAGGCTGAATACTTTGTATAAATATCATATGGCTTTGATGGGTATCTTATGGAGTATTGCTCAAATAAGCTTTGCACAGATAAGCCCCCAACCTCGTATTATTAACGGAAATATAGCATCTGAAGCACAAATTCCTTGGCAAGTTGCACTCATAACTAGTCCCTTAGACCCTTATCAATCCTACATTTGCTCAGGAAGCTTAGTTGCAGATCGTTGGGTGGTGACAGCAGCACATTGTATTGAACCACTCGAAAAACAAAACAGTGATTATTATATTTTGATTGGCGCACAAAATTTACAAAGTATTCAACTAGGACAAATTATTAAAGTTAAAAAGGGGCATATACATGAGAAATATAATAATCGTATTTATGATAACGATCTTGCACTATTAGAATTGGAAAGTGCTGTCGATTTTATAAGATGTGGTAAAAATTGCCAAACAATCGATATTATTAATCCAACTTTAGAAAAACAAAATGCATTGATTGCGAGTATGACGCACATTGCAGGGTGGGGCGTATTAGAGGATTGTGACAATAGTCAATCTCTAGTTTGTCAGCATTACGCAGGGCAAATGATGAGAAATCCTGCGCTGTATCCAACCACTTTAAGATATACCACGCTAAAATTAGCCAATTGTCTATCTTCATCATCATTATATAGCGCGCAACAAATCACTCAGAATATGCTTTGTGCAGAATCACCGATGCAAGACAGTCTTACAGATGCTTGTTATGGTGATAGCGGTGCAGGTTTAACGATAAACAATTTAGAAAAGCCATATCTGCTTGGGATTGCAAGTTGGGGTGTCGGTTGTGCCAAGGTGGGTTATCCTGGTGTTTATACGCGAGTTACAAATTACTCTGATTGGATAAACAACTATCTGCATCCAAGTACTATTCCAGAACAAAAAACTAGCCAAACAAATCAATCAGGTGGTGGAAGTGTCGGTATTTTCATGATTTTATTATTCGTAATATTAGCAATTACACGTGGGCGCTTTATTAAAAGTGCGTAATATTTTTGCTTTATACTTTAATACATGAAATTGATGAGTTTGAACTATGCGCGGTCTTTATCTGATTACCAATGATGATCCCCTCCAATTATTATTAGAAAAATTAGATGTGGCTTTGGCGACGGGGAATATTGCTATTTTACAATATCGCCGTAAAAAAGTGGCAAGAGTAGCTCAACCATCCGAAGTGCAACAAATCAAAGCACTTTGTGAAAAATACCAAGTTCCATTTGTAATTAATGATG
The DNA here is from genome assembly GCF_002165385.1 of Acinetobacter sp. WCHA39. Classification (NCBI taxonomy): domain Bacteria; kingdom Pseudomonadati; phylum Pseudomonadota; class Gammaproteobacteria; order Moraxellales; family Moraxellaceae; genus Acinetobacter; species Acinetobacter sp. WCHA39. The sequence continues at coordinate 6,749 of NZ_NHRP01000031.1, read as the reverse complement.
ATTTAGCTTTGGCAGAACAATTTGCTTTAGGCGTACATCTTGGACAATCTGATGGTGAAATTATCGATGCGACTGCACGTCTACCAGAGGGTGTGATTATTGGGCGCACTTGCTTAAACTCCTTAGAACTGGCTGAAAAGGCAATTGCTGAAGGTGCAACTTATGTGGCCTTTGGCGCAGTCTATGCCACTTCAACTAAACCTGAAGCAGGTAATGTTGGAATTGCAGTCATTCAACAAGCAAAGCAGACGTTTGAAGTACCAATATGTGCCATTGGTGGTTTGACCGTTGAAAATTCCCAAGTGGTCATCGAGGCAGGAGCAAGCCTTTGTGCGGTAATTAGTGATATATTAGGGCGATCAACAGCCGAAATTCCTGCTCGTGTAAATGCATGGGCAAAGTTATTTGCATAATTTTTTGCATCGTTTCGACATTTTATTCTTCGATTCTAGGTTGAGTCTTTTATGAGTTTATCTCCAAAGCAAGAACAGTTATTTAAACAAGCAAATAAACATATTCCAGGTGGTGTTAACTCACCTGTACGTGCATTTAACGGTGTGGGTGGTACGCCTGTCTTTATTGAAAAGGCAAAAGGTGCGTACTTGTGGGATGTTGATGGTAAGCGTTATGTGGATTATGTTGGTTCATGGGGACCAATGATTTTAGGTCATGCGCACCCCGATATTATCAAAGCGGTACAAACCGCAGCAGAAGATGGCCTAAGTTTTGGTGCACCAACGGTATATGAAACCACTTTGGCAGACACCATTTGCGAGATTATGCCTTCAATTGAATTGGTACGTATGACCAGCTCAGGTACTGAAGCCACCATGACCGCGATTCGTTTAGCACGTGGTTATACCGGGCGTGACAAGATTGTGAAATTTGAAGGCTGCTATCACGGTCATTCCGATTCATTATTGGTGAAAGCGGGTTCAGGTTTATTGACTTTGGGTGAAGGTGAGCCAACTTCAAAAGGCGTACCTGCTGATTTTGCAAAACATACCTTAACCTTGCCATATAACAATATTGAAGCTTTAAAAGAATGCTTTAGCAAGTTTGGTCATGAAATTGCAGGGGTCATCATTGAGCCTGTGGCAGGCAATATGAACTTGGTGACGCCGATCAACGGCTTCTTACAAGCGATTCGTGATGTTTGCGATGAGTACAAATCGGTATTTATTATTGATGAAGTGATGACAGGTTTCCGTGTTGCTTTAGGTGGCGCACAATCTGTTTATAATGTAAAACCAGATTTAACCACTTTAGGAAAAATTATTGGTGCAGGCTTACCAGTCGGTGCTTTTGGCGGCAAACGTGAAATAATGGAATGCATCGCACCTTTAGGCGGTGTTTATCAAGCAGGTACATTGTCAGGGAATCCATTGGCAATGCGTGCTGGTATCGCGATGTTCAAGCATCTCCGTGAACCTGAATTTTATGACAAGCTCGCTGCACAGCTCGCAAAATTACTTGCAGGGTTACAAGCTGCGGCAGATGAAGCGTGTATTCCATTTAAAACTCAGCAAGTCGGTGGCATGTTCGGTTTGTATTTCACCGATCAAGAGGACATTACCAGCTTTGATTCGATGTTAGCTTGTGATGTTGAAGCATTTAAGAGGTTCTTCCATGGAATGTTAAAGCGTGGTGTCTATCTTGCACCATCTGCATTTGAAGCAGGATTTATTTCGTCTATGCATTCAGATCAAGATATTGCAGAGACCATTCAAGCAGCAAGAGAAACTTTTGCAGAGATGAAAGGCTAAAATATAAAAAGCAAGCACACTACTGAGTGTGCTTGCTTTACAAAAATTACCAATCTCGTGTTGCTATAAGCTCTTCTATATCTGCATCAGTAAACCCATAAGCGCCAGCAATCACATCAAAATCATGCGCAATTGCTTCTCGTGCTGCCGTTTCGATTTCACTTTCTTTTTCCCAAAACTCTTCTTGCAACTCATTAAATTGCTCAGTTGTTGCATGAGTCAAAACATAGAGTTCTGCCAAAGTTTTGGGCTGGGTTAAGTTACTTTATTTTTTGTAATTTCGATATTGATATCAAATCAAATTTAAAAAACTTTATTTAAAACTATTGAGTTCGTGGTGACATACACCGTTTAGAGAAAACGATCAGTATTATTTGGGACTTAAATGTGAGTCATGCTAAAAAATAACCGAGTTAGCTAAAATTTGATTGTAATTTCTCTTCAAGCTTTTTATGATTGCCCGCTTGTTTTCATCCAGTCGTTGGAAGGCTACCTTGAGTGATTTTCTAAGTGAACATTTGATTCATCGTGATGAAGATTTTATGGTGATCCATAAACCTGCTGGGCTTCTGACAGTGCCAGGGAAAACACCCGATTTACAAGACTGTCTGATCAATCGTTTATTAAAATTAGAACCGAAAACTTTACTCATTCATCGTTTAGATCGAGATACCTCAGGCATTTTGGTGTTTGGTTTATCCAAATTTGGACAGAGCAATATTTCACGTCAATTCCAAGACCGTCAAACCTCAAAAATTTATCAAGCTTTGGTTGCTGGTCATTTAGAGGGTCAGGGCACAGTTGATATTCCTGTGATTTATGATCCAAGTCGTCCGCCATTACATATCGCTGATGCAGCACATCACAAACCTGCATTAACCGAATGGCAAGCCATTGAGCATTTCGAAATTCAAGGACAAGCAGTAACCCGAGTTAAATTGATTCCGATTACAGGCCGTTCACACCAACTTCGTGTGCATATGCAATATCTAGGTCATCCAATACTAGGAGATACCTTATATGCAACTCCTGAACAGCAACAGCTTTATGCACGTTTGTGTCTTCATGCAACACAACTTAGCTTCACTCATCCTAAAACAGGCACTCAACTCAGTTTTGACTACCCAGTGCCGTTTTAATCGTATTTTTTTTATCAAACTAGATGTAAAGCGCGCTATTTCAGTCAGCTTTATGTCAAAATATTAAGGTTATTTGGTGATTCATTTTCACCATAATACTAAATTTAAAACTACATAAAGTAGCTTAAACTTTCATCAGTTTAAGGCATGCAATATGTGGGCTAACATGAAAAAAGGTGGAATAAATTGCAGCCGTTTGCTATTGGTCAACGTTGGTTATCAGATACAGAAACTGAACTCGGTCTAGGTGTTCTTATTGATGTAGATGAACGTTCTATCAGTATTTTATTCCCGAAAAGTGATGAAACTCGTGTCTATGCACGTAACAATGCGCCTTTGTCTCGTATCATCTTTAATGTCAAAGATGAAGTGCAAGATCAAGAAGGTGTTAAGTGGATTGTTGAATCGGTTGAAGATCGTCATGGCGTGCTGCGTTATGATGTTGTTCGTAGCCTAGAAAATGGCGAACAAGAACGTAAGTCATTGAACGAAACCCGTATCGGTGCACAAATTCAGCTATCAAAACCTTTAGAGCGTTTGTTAGCGAGCCAAATTGATTATAAAGAATGGTATGACCTTCGTATTGAAGCGATGTTATTGCAAGCGAAAATGCATACCAGTCCTTTACGTGGTTTTCTAGGTGCGCGTGTGGGTTTGATTCCACATCAACTGTATATCGCACATGAAGTGGGTAAACGTTTTGCACCACGCGTATTGTTAGCCGATGAAGTCGGTTTAGGTAAAACCATTGAAGCGGGTTTGATTATTCATCAACAACTGAAAACAGGACGTTCAGAGCGTATCCTGATTTTAGTGCCTGATTCATTACAGTATCAGTGGATGATTGAAATGCGTCGTCGTTTCAATTTGCAATTCTCCCTGTTTGATTTAACACGTACCGCTTCGATCAAAGAACATGATCCTGATCTCAACCCATTCCTGACTGAGCAATGCATTATTGCCAGTGTTGATTTGATGGTTGACCATGATGATTTGCGTGAGCAAGCAGTCGAAGCAGGTTTTGATTTACTTGTAGTCGATGAAGCACACCATTTAATGTGGAGTGAAGAAGAAGGCGGTAATGATCGTTATGATCTTGTCGAAGAGTTGGCTGAACAAACAGCGGGTGTCTTACTTCTTACGGCAACGCCTGAACAACTCGGTGTTGAAAGTCATTTTGCACGTTTACGTTTACTTGATCCGCAACGTTTTAGTAGCTTAGATCGTTTCCTTGACGAAGAAGAACAATATCAGCAAACAGCTAAAGTTGCTGAAGTCTTAATGTCAGATGAAGCATTGACTGAAGAACATCTTGCTGCTCTGGATGGCTTATTGGGTCATCGTATTGATGATCAGCCTGAACAGCGTATGCGTGCGATTCACGAGTTGTTAGACCGTCACGGTACAGGTCGTATTTTATTCCGTAACACACGTGAAGCGATTCAAGGTTTCCCAGGTCGTGATTGCCAGCCAGCGCCTTTACCAGCACCAGAAGACTGGTCATTTGATGGCAAAATGCGAGAGCAAATGTGGCCAGAAGAAGGTCAACTCGATGGTGCTTGGATGGAAAATGATCCTCGTGTGCCATGGTTGATGGAAGTTCTACGCAAAGATTTGAAACATAAAAAAGTCTTGTTGATTGCACGTAGTGGACCAGTAGTTGAAGCACTTGAAAATGTATTGCGTTTACATGCAGGTATTCGTACTGCCATGTTCCATGAGGGCATGAGCTTATTGGAACGTGACCAAGCTGCGGCATACTTTGCCGAAGACAGTTACGGTGCTCAGATTCTTCTCTGTTCGGAAATTGGTTCAGAAGGACGTAACTTCCAGTTTGCCAGTGACTTGATCCTATTTGATCTACCTGCAAACCCTGACGTACTTGAACAACGTATTGGTCGTCTAGATCGTATTGGTCAGGAAAATCGCATTCAAATTCACGTGCCATATTTGATCGGTACAGCGCAAGAGCGTATGTTCCGTTGGTATAATGAAGCATTGAATATTTTCAGCAGTATTTCTCCGACGGCGCAAACGCTGCAAGAGAACTTTATTGTTGAATTGAAAGACTGTTTATTGGCTGATCAAGGTCAGACGTTTGAGGATTTACTTGAAGAAGTGAATCTACAACGTCAAGCTTTGGAAGCTGAGTTACAAGCGGGTCGTGATCGTTTGCTTGAGTACAACTCTTGTCGCCCAGTCGTTGCACAGGGCATTGTAAAAGCACTTGAAGACTATGATGACAACACGACTTTGCCAATGTTTGTGAAGCGTTTCATGTCATCGACCAATATTGACTTTGATGAGCAAAGCAATGGTACGGTGATCATCAAACCAACGGATCAAATGCAAGTTCAAGGCATTACCTTGGACGAAGAAGGCATGACAGCAACTTTCTATCGTGATCAGGCTCAAATCCGTGAAGATGCACAATATTTGACCTTGGAACACCCATTTATTGAAAGTGTGATGGAAATGATCCGCACACAATCATTTGGTAGTACTAACGTTGCATTACTTAAATCGAATGCGTTAAAACAAGGTTCGGTCTTACTCGAAGTTTGGTTTAAGGTCGATGTAGTTGCACCAAAAGGGTTGAACTTACCGTCAAGTTTGCCGAAGCAATTGATTCGCGTATTACTGAGTGAAACAGGTCAAGATTTATCTGCCAAGATCGATCCAAGTATTTTACGCCCATATTTGCATCATCTCGATGGTAATAGCTGCCGTCAAGTTGTGAAAGCACGCCGTGATGTAATTGAACAGCGTTACGCACAAGCTTTAGATATTGCCAAAACCTCTTTACCTGAATTGATGCAACAAGCCAAAGAGCATTATGGCAGCAAATGGCAATATGAAATTGACCGTTTAACTTATCTTAAGCAATTTAACCCAAGTATTCGTCAAGATGAAATTGAGCGTTTACAAAAGTTCCAGAAAGAGGGTCTAAGCTTATTAGATGGTCTTTCTGTGACTCCAGAAGCGATTCAAGTCTTAGTTGTAGTTAAACCATAATTACGACTGATGTAATAAGAAAGAGGACCAATCGTCCTCTTTTTTATATCGTGAATATACTTAATTTTGATCGATATTGGCTTCTAAGAACCATAAATATTGATCCAGATCTTCGAGTGCTGCATGGATAATATCTTCAGAGATTGGATCTTTAATTTGCTCGATTGTATCTCGAAGATGATTTGCAACGACACCATAACGATCAGCTAGCTCTTTTAAGTGATCTTGCACTGCATGGATTGCAACAGGGTAAGGCTTGAGATGTGAGGTCTCTGAAACCGTTTGGGTTGTTCCGAGCGCTGTTCCACCAATCTGTACCGCACGCTCTGCGACATTGTCTAAATGGGTGATCAATGAAGTACGGAACATATCTAACATTTCATGTACCGCAATAAAATTACTACCCCGCATATTCCAATGCGCTTGTTTGGTAAGCAATGATAGATCAATAAGATTTGCAAGAATTTGATTTAAAATTTTAACGGTGGCTTCTTTGATAGAATCATCTAAATTATTACGAGTATATACTTTCAAAGCCGCTGCTGAAGAATTCATAGTTACCTCATTCAATTATAATGTAATGAAACATCGTGAATAAAAACCATTCTGTTCTAGCTTAAGCGCAGAATGCCTGAATGAATGTTTTAATTCGCAAGGCTTTTGTAATTTTCCTTATCATCATTTTTCTTTTTATTACTTTGCTAAATCAGTCGCAATGATAAATTGATCTATTGAATCTGAATAGCCCGAATTGAATAGCCACCAAAATTCTAGACACATATAACCATCTTTTGATGGGCCTTTTCATAATCTAATGGAGAACGCTGAC